>JBFJNS010000206.1:0-5618 GCA_041618055.1 Binatia bacterium | reverse complement strand
TTGATGTGCGTCGCCTGGCTTCGTATGCGGCCCTTGACCGCGATGGCGGGCCAGCGACCTTGGAGCTCCAGATCCGCTTCTGCCGTGCCGGCATAGGTCCAACCGCGCAGCGCCGCGGGCAGCAGTGGTTTGAAAAGATCGAGAGATAGGCTGCGCAGATTTACACGGGTGTTGGACACAGCCAGTTGAGGTGCGAACCCAATGGTCCCGCGTCCGTCTGCGGTTCCTGCCGCCGACTCAATTCGGAACGCAGCCACGGTCAGATGCCTTTCCGGGACCGAGTATTTCCCCGCAACCGTCGCAGTCACCGGCCCCTTAAGGTTGCCCACGGCAATAGGGCCGATGTTCGCCGGCAAATGGATCGCCACTTTGCCTTTGAAGGCTGCCTGCGTGAAGTTTGGCTCAACATTGGCTTGGAAGTCCAACTGGCCGCTCACAGATTCCTTTTGCAGCAGAAGCCCATTCAGATTTCCGCTCGCAACCATTTGCAGTTCTTGGTTCTCGTTGCGGTGCAACGCGATTTTGGCTGTGAGAGCATCTGGGCGTCTGCTTTCGGGCTCAAAAACTGGGGAGATTCCACTGGTCGGCCTCTGCTGCACCCGCAACGCGATGGTCTTTTCCTGTCCCCGAGCACGAACATCGATCGTGCCGCGGCCCTCGAGCCAGGGAACCTCCGCGTCTAATGTTAGCCCGCTTACCTGCCCGACATTCAGATTCTCCGCGTTCATCGTCACCGAACGGAAATCAAAAATGCGTCTCTCGCCTGTTTTTAAGACGACTGTGCCTTCGTCCATATTCAGCTCGCGAATGGCGATATCCATCGAGCGTTGAGAGGGTGAGTCAAAGAGCTCATGCAGATCTAGATAAAGGGTGGGCCTGTGCAGTTGGAGTCGACGGATCCTTCTGGCAAAGAAATCAAAGGGGCTCAGCGTCAGGACGATGCGCTCGGCCTGCAAGAGGGTACGCTCCGATTTCGAAAGTATGACTGCTGAAGCGACGAAGTTGAGGAAAGGATTTATGCGCAAATCACCCAGTTGAATTTCATAACCGCTGGTATTGGCGATTTCAGCTTGGAACCAAAGTCGGAAGCGATGTGACTGAACGAGAAAATAAAGAGCGAGGTACGCGAGGCTCAGCACGACCGTGAGAAAGAGAGCGGCCTTGAGGACCCAGCGCTTCCATCGCCACATAACACGACGATACACGCTGGAAAGTAGTCCGGCAAGAAATTTAAAATTCGGTTACCGGGAAGAGACGATCCGGTGGCCATCCGTCGTCAGGGCGCCCATCATCACGCGGTGGAGGGCTCTACTTGGACTGTTGAATTTGACATAATACAAAGATGTCAACTATAGGTAAGAACTATAAAAAGAGGTTTGAATGGTGCTCTAAAACTCAGGCGCCGCAACTGTTCCGCTATCTTGCGAACTTCCTGTCAAGAAAGGAGACACAATTATGGAGCACATTATGGGTCGATTCAGCGAAATTGCGGGCAATTATGTACCGAGTTTGCTCGGCGCTCTCGCCATTCTGGTCATCGGGTGGCTGGTAGCGCGGATCATCGCCGCCGGTGTGCGCGGGTTGCTGCGACGAACCAACCTGGACAACCGGCTCGCAACATGGCTCGTTGGGGAGAGCCTTCCCGTAGAGCAGGCCATATCCGCGACCGTGTTTTACCTTATCATGGCCTTCGTCTTGGTCGCATTTTTTCAAGCGTTGGGTCTCACGTTGATCACCGAGCCACTCAACCAATTGTTAAACGAGTTGTTTCAATTTGCGCCTCAATTGTTTGGCGCTGCGGTCTTGCTGTTGGGTGCCTGGGTGTTGGCGATTGTGTTGAAGCGTATAGTGACGGGAGCCCTGTCTGCGGCAAACTTGGATGAACGGCTCGGGACGCCGGTGGCCGCAACTCTGGGCGACGCTGTGTACTGGCTGGTTTTCCTCCTTTTCTTACCGGCGGTATTGACCGCCCTGGCGCTGGAGGGGTTGCTGCAGCCGGTGCAAGGGATGATGGATAAGATTCTACGTTTCTTGCCCAATTTGGTTGCCGCCGGGTTGGTTCTCGGAGTCGGCTGGTTTGTTGCCCGACTTGTCCAACGCATTGTGAGCAACTTATTAGCGGCGGCTGGCCTAGATGCTCTGGGTGATAGAATCGGACTGGGGACAGCTCTGGGTCAAAACAGGCTATCTGGTCTTGTCGGTCTCATTCTCTATATCCTGATTCTGATCCCGGTCATTATCTCGGCTCTGAACGTTCTCGAGTTGGATGCAATCACGGCTCCAGCAAGCACTATGCTGACCACGATTCTGAGCGCCCTCCCGGCCATTTTTGCGGCTGTGTTGATCTTGGTTATCGCTTATGCCGTGGGGCGTGTGGTCGCGAACTTGGTGAGCAATCTCCTCGCAGGTGTTGGGTTCAACACCGTGCTGGCTCGCTTGGGCTTAGGTCGAGAACCGGCAGCCGGCGAGAGGACACCGGCCGAAATCGTCGGCTACCTTGTGCTCGTGGGCATCATGCTGTTCGCGACCATCGAGGCAGTACGAGAACTCGGCTTCGTGCTGTTCGCCGATCTCGTCATGCAGTTTACGGTCTTTGCCAGCAAAGTCATTCTCGGGCTGGTCATTTTCGGCATCGGTCTGTTTGTCGCGAATCTCGCGTCGAACACGGTGCGCGCAAGCAGCGCGAGCCAGGCGGGCCTGTTGGCGCTTGCCGCGCGAGTCTCCATCATCGTGCTTGCGGGGGCGATGGCGCTGCGGGAGATGGGGTTAGCCGATGACATCATCAACATGGCCTTCGGACTCCTGCTGGGCGCTGTCGCCGTAGCGGTGGCGCTGGCATTCGGCCTCGGGGCGCGCGAGGTAGCCGGACGGGAAGTGGCCGAGTGGGTGGATTCACTGAGATCGAAAAAATAGGTCTCAAGCGGGGCAGGCCTTCCCGCGCTCAAGGCTCTGCGACAAGATGATCTCAAGGCGGCCGTGACGGCGGCCGCCTTGAAGTTTCGGGTCGTAAGTAATGCCAAAGGCTACGATCAATTCTCAGGATTGAGTGCTGGTTGGGGTCGCTCGCCAACTTGGTGTCGGCGGGGGAGGCAGTTTAGTCCCTGGGGCGAGGTCATGCCACCGTCGCCACATTGCAATCTCGCGGCGGGTGGTGACGTTCACGAATAGAGCAAAAATGCACTTCGGGGGAGGGTTTGGGTATGCTTAAGGAGTTCAAAGCATTTGTCATGCGCGGCAACGTACTGGATCTGGCTGTTGCCGTTATTATCGGAGGAGCTTTTGGCAAGATTGTCAGTTCCTTGGTCGAGGACGTGCTCATGCCGCCCATAGGGTTTGCTTTGGGCAATGTGGATTTCTCTAATCTGTTTATCAACCTTTCGGGCAAAGATTTTGCCAGCGTGGCGGCGGCAAAAGCAGCAGGCGCGGCGACGTTGAACTACGGAATCTTTTTCAATCACGTGACTAACTTTCTCATCATAGCCTTCGCGATCTTCCTGATCGTCAAACAGGCCAACAGGCTGCAAAGACCGGCCCCGGCTGCGGCGCCGACAACCAAGGATTGCCCGCATTGTTTGTCGGCTATTCCGATTAAAGCCACGCGCTGCGCGCACTGCACGTCTGATCTCAAATAGGAATGCGGTGCTGTCTCAAGCGTCGGAGATTTCCGGTTCAAGGATCCGCCGGATACAAGATCGTTCGGAAGAGTCGTGACGGTTGTTAGTTTGGAGCGTTGTTTCTCTAGCCGGCGGTAGGCCGGATGGAGCACGAACGCCGGTGGGTCTCGGCATTGAACCCGGATTCCGTAGTAGAAAGTTACTTGAGGAGCGAGGGGCAACCCTTTCGTAGCGAAGATAATAGGTTGGTGGCTTTAAGCGGGTGGTCATGGCCGGTGCATGGAGTTGCCGTCTCAAAGCGAGGGCGGTGACTTGCCAAGGTATAACAACTCCTTTGAAACTCCGCGCTTGGGTATCTTCGCCACTCCAGGCTCGCCCCTCGCTCTGCCTACACCGGATCTACCACTGCGGAACTCGGGTTGAATGGGTCGGACCGATACGCAGCCCGGCGGCTATCTGGCTCGAGCCACCTGCTCGGCATACAACGGGGGACCCGGCGCGCTGAAGCGCTATCGAGGAGTGAGGCAAAGCGCGGCTTGGAAGAAAGTTGACGATGGTTTCTGCGCAAAATTCCGGGCGGTCAGCGCCGGTCAGGAACTTGCTGTGAGCCGCCGCTACTCTCCTTGACTCGTCACTGGATCGATCGCTCCCCGGCGCGTCTCCGATGAAGCTACCGTTTCTTGTAATGCGTCATCGCTTCCGGTATCCACTGCCGGATTTGTGCTATGCGGGTCTCGTCACTGGGATGCGTGGACAAGAACTCTGGGGGCTTGCCGCCTTGCTCCACTTTCGACATGCGCTCCCAGAACGCCACTGCCTTGGACGGATCGTATCCCGCTTTAGCCATTAAGATTAGGCCGATGTGATCGGCCTCTGATTCCTGTGTCCTGCCCCAAGGAAGAATAACCCCGACGGTGGCCCCGAGCCCGTAAACTTTTGCAAAATCTTCTGCCAGCGCCGGCGTTACCCTGCCGACACCCATGGTTAGAATCTGGCCAATCGCCTGAGCACCCATGGCCTGGCTCATGCGTTCAGCCCCGTGGCGGGCGAGAGCGTGCGCGACCTCATGGCCCATGATAACCGCGACGCCATCATCGTCCTGGGCAATTGGCATGATCCCTTCCCAGAACGCAACTTTTCCTCCAGGTAGCGCAAATGCGTTTACCTCTTTGCCTTGCAAGAGATTAAACTCCCATTGATAGTTAGGCTTTTCCGCGGCAGCGGCGATGCGTTGCCCGACCCTTCTCATTTGCGCCTGCCAATCTCTTCGATTCGATAGCGGAGTCTTTTTTAGGGTTTCCTGGTACGCTTCCTCACCTAGTTTTAGTTCCTGCGATTCGGAGATAACAATGAATTGCGAGCGTCCCGTTTCCTGCACGACCTGGCAGGAAACGACAAAGGCAAACATCAGAACGAAACCGCTTAGAATTTTCCACATCATAGGGGTATTCAACTCCCGGTTCGGGAATCAGCCGCCGCGAATGCTCTATGGAAACAACGGAGAAAAATAAGGTTTCCGAATTTGCTGATCATAGGTTCTCATAGGCTACCGTTTGGCAAACATTGGATTAGAAAGCAAGAGATACGGGCAGAGTCCAGGTCGAGACAATGGAGACGAGTGTGGTTGCAGCTGATTTTGGCGCTTTTGTTCCTGCTTTCCAACCCTGCGGTTACCCCTTGTCTGGCGTATGGTTTGGACATCCTCCGTAAACTCGACGAACGCCGAATCCGAAGGCGTCTACGCCCTAGAATCACGCGTGCGCACCCCGTAGACGGTGTTTGAAAAATGGCACTTTTGGCTTGACAATTCGATAGGTTTATAATACCGTCATCGAAACTTTATGAAACTAATTTTGCTGGGAGGGTGAAATGCAGAAAAACAAATACCTAGCGCTCACGGCGCTGGGGTTTTTCTTGACGGGTTGTGCGATGAGCAAAAATCAAGCCGCCCTTGTCGGTGCGCTTACATGCGGCGCTGCGGGTGCCGCGGGGGGTGCCGTCGCG
>JBFJNS010000205.1:0-5690 GCA_041618055.1 Binatia bacterium | reverse complement strand
GATTTCATTTACCAGACCGTTGATTTCGTCCGGCGAAACATACTCGACTTCCAACTTCGATTTCTTTGCTTCGCTTTGAAATTCAGGGTCTGCAAAGGTATCCTTAAAAGCCTTGCGCAATGTGTCCAGTCTTTCCTTCGGCAGGCCGGGTGGCGCTACCATTGGACGCTGAAACTCATACTGGTTAACCCACGCGTTGTAGATCGCCACGCCATCATCGCCGCCTTTTGCCCTGATATAATCGCGGGTAACCGGTACGTCGACAACTTCCTTGTCCTCCCACTTTTTGTGGTTGATGATCGGTATCAACTTATCATCCCCAGACGCGTCGAGCATGGCCCGCGCGGTAACTCTGGCAGACTCCCACCCCCAGCACCCACCTTCAACTTCCCGCGAGCGCATGGCAACGGTGATGTGGGAGGTTCCGGGGTAGCCGGTAATAACATTGAACTTCGTACCAATGGTTTGGTTAAGCACCTTAGGTAAGTCATTGTATGTCGAACCTGCCCTAGTGGCCCCCATTTTGAGCGCCTTACCGGTTTTCACGATTTCGTCTATGCTTTTCACGCCGGAAAAGGCCATGACGCTGCAGTGCGGCGATCCTTTCACCGGGGCCCCGATCCATCCCAACCGTCTCCCATCTATTCGGACGGCTCTGTCGCCGAGCCCTTGGTAGAGAACGTAGGCGCTATTCCAGACACCGATAAAGGTCCCATCGCGCGGCGCTTTGTTATAGGTGTAATTCGCAGCCACGAGGCTTCCCGCCCCTGTCATGTTCTCGACGATCATGGTCGGATTCCCAGGTATATGCTTGTTCATGTGCCTAGCAATCAACCTGGCGTAGGTATCATACCCGCCGCCGGCGGAAAAACCGACCGTGACACGAATGGTTTTTCCTGCGTAAAAATCATTAGCCCCGGCGGGGGGAATGGCAGCCCAGTGAAGCAGCCCCACCATGCCTAGAAAAATAGTCAAGTAACGAATTTTCATTTTTCCCTCCTCTTTATTTATCCTGACAGCAAAGTTATTTTACCGGTCGAGGATCTTGATCCCTCTGCTGCGTTCACCGCGTCAGCTTCGTTACGGAATGGGCATTCCATTCAGGTGAATCAAGATACAGTCCCAGCTCTCCAGCCGTGAGTACTGTTGCTTTCGGTATGGCATGAGCAATGGCGTCCGTTTGATCTGCTTCTTGGTTCTCGGCTTGCAGGTCGGCAACAAAAATAATGGTCATAGAAGGATTGATGTCACGCAAATTCAGCGCGGTCTCGGCAAGATCCATTTCCGGTCCAGTTGAGATGAGGATCGCGGCATCGAGCGCTTCATGCCTGGCGCGATTCATGGCCGCTGAACCTTGATCGACTTTGGTCACGTGACATCCTGCGTGCTGCAGACAGTTTTCGACTTCCCTACACATACCGCTACACACTAACAATACCTTTCTCGCCTCCACGTATTCGCTCACAGGTTGTCGTGCTACGCCGGTCATTTGAGACCCCGTCGGCTCTTTCGTCGGGACGACACAAGAGAAGTGGCAAGGAGTGGGCCAAACTAAAAATGTCTTGCTAAATCAACGGGTTAATAAAAATTGGGGACAGGCGAGGCGTCCTATTCGCAGTCGGATTGTGCGTACAATTTACACTACGAGAACTAGAAACGATGGTACAGTGAATATTCTACACAGTTGAATCGGCGGCAGGACAATGTGCCGATTTTGTTACAAGGAAATCCGCTAAATCCTGAAAACGACGTGCATAACTTTTACACTAGAGAAGGCCGTGTCTCTTCAGTTTGTTATACAGAGCCCTGCGGCTAATTCCCAAGATGGACGCCGCCTTCATTTTATTGCCGCTGACGGAAGATAGCGTCATTTTGATGAATTCTTTCTCAACATCAGCGAGGCTCATCCCGAGTTGAATGGGATAGTGCGGCTGCGTGTCTCTTGCGCCGCTATCGGCAATTTCTCGGATCCGTGCCGGGAGGAGATCGGGTATAAGCTCCGCGCCTTTGGCGAGCAGCACGGCCCGCTGAATGACGTTTTTTAGTTCTCGCACGTTACCCGGCCAAGTGTAACGCCGCAGCAAACGGTAGGTCTCGGGGGACACGACGCGGATGTTCCGATCATAGAGCTCATCAAAACGCGCTACGTAGTGATCGGTAAGCAACGTGACACCTCCCGGCCTTTCTCGTAGCGGAGGGAGATGAATTCGAAATACGTCGAGCCGGTAGTAGAGATCTTCGCGGAAGCGTCCGCCTTTTACGGCTTCTTCGATGTCTTCGTTCGTTGCCGCGATCACACGCACATTGACTTTGATATCTTTCTCGCCGCGAACTCGCCGAATCGTTTTGGTCTCGAGAACTCGCAAGAGGCTCACTTGGGTTCTCTCATCCATGGTCGTAATCTCATCCAGGAAGATGGTTCCACCCTGAGCCTGTTCAAAAAAACCTGCGCGCGCTTCCGAGGCGCCCGTGTAGGCGCCCTTTTCGTGGCCAAACAATTCGCTCGGAATCAGCTCGGTCGCGATAGCCCCCATGTTGACGGGTAGATATTGAAAGTCTTTTCTTTTGCTCCTCCTGTGAATCGCAGCGGCGACGAGATCTTTGCCGGTGCCGGTTTCCCCAGTGATAAGGACTGGAATATCGGCGACCGCCGCTTCAACGATTTGCTGCAGCACCGACCGCATGCTGAGGCTAATCGCCAGTATCCCCTCAAATTCGGTGGGTACGTCCAGCTCCGGATTGGCGGCTCGTTCCGAAAAACTTGGCTCTTTTGTTCGAAGGTCGGTTTCCAAAAGAGCAAAGAATTCCGCCTCGTCCAGCGGCTCCTGGAGCCATTGGCACTTGAGATCGCGAGCGCTGATGATTTCCGGCTCTTTCAGATCGGAGACGATGATGGTTTTGCTTTGCGGGGCGCGTCGGGCGAACTTCTTGATGACCTTCACCACGCTGACGCTGTCCGCCGGGTCCGAGTGCGTGTCCCAAATGACGAGATGGAAATTATCTTTCTTAAGATTTTCCCATGCTGCCTCTAAGTTAACAACGGATTCAACGGACAGACCATCGGCGAACTTGCGGTCGATCAGTGCCCGCATTTCCCCGTGTTTCTCGATGACAAGAACCCTAGTCATATTAATTTGTTAGACACTAGCGGTGCTCTCGTGACCAGGAACAATAGCATCCTAATAAATACTAAAACCCTTTTTGGTTCAAGAGCCGGCTAGGTTTCATGAAAAAAGCACGGCGAGAGTGTCGCCGGGAAGAAAATAGTCAAGTAGCTATAAAACCATGCCTCTGAAGAAAACCATGTTCGCGCGATCCGAGGTGGAAGTTTATCGCTGGCATGACCACGGGTCCAACAGATTCGCGCCATCGTCTGATTAGCCATCGCCCCTTACGCAATGGGAAATGTTTTTATCCCGGATTCCGCTGTTGAGATTGACGACCTGTGCCGAGCGAGGGACGAGCCCGGAGCAGCGAAGGCATAGAAACGAACTATTTCAATGCTCTTTGTGGTGCTTTGCTTCTTGTCGCCTTTTACCTCGATGTGCAACTCCATTCACCACAGCTCGCAGAAAACTACAAGGTACAGGCCCGTCGCCTTCGCAGCGGAGGGTTTGTCTCTCGCTTGTCTCCAAAGTCTGAACTGCGGAATCCGGGTTTATCGCATCTTAGACGTTGCCCGCACACTGATCTTTTAAGAAGCGCGAGGATTCTCGTCAGAATACTGCGAGAAAAGCGCCTTCTCTCTAAGCCTCTGTTTCCCGATGAGATTGACGTTTACGTGGCACCGATAACCCTGATTTCGCAGTTGCGTATACTGTACGGGCCGAGCCCAGGAAAAGCCCGGAGCGGTTTAGACGGCCCTTCGGGATCTCAAAGTGCAAATCTAAATTTGTCATTTACAATTCCTCGCAGAGTGAGGACTGGGCCTACTATCTTTGTCACGAGAGGTTGCTCCAAGGCTCCTCCAGTCACCTTCTACAGCGCAATTCGGCATGAAAGACTCTCACACTCCGGGCCGGCCATACACCGAACAAAAAGCCCCAGGAACCGCGAGTCGCGGCTGGCGGTCTATTGCCCTTTCGTGAGTAATGCGGCTGATTCTTCCACCAGCGCGATAAGGATTTGCGTATAGATTTCCCGCGCGGTTGAGGGCCAGAGGATGCGGCGGGCGGGAAGTTCGAAATGCAAGCTTCTTTCAGGCAGGCTTAAGATACCCCTTGCCTTGGCGGCCCACGCGCCAATGGCGATGCTGTCGAGGGGTTCAATGCGGAGTTCAACGGTCTCTATGGACGGATTGCGCCGGAGGGCGTGGTCTCGAATCTGCCGATACTTGTCTTTGATAATACGCGCTTGCTCCTTCGAGAGGCCTACAGTTGCCACTTCGATGTTTCGCTCTCGGCCATTCTGGTGGACTTCTATGTAGAGAGCCAGATCTCCCTGGGCCGCCGCCAGGACGGCTTGCTTGAAATGATTGTAAACCTTGCTGGCCCTCTCGGTATCGATTTCGAATTCTCCTGCGGGATAGCTCTTTTCCGTTGGGCGATTGACGTTAATGCGCCAACCCTTCCCTTCGGTTGGAGTAAAACCCTTCGCAATGACGGCCGGCAGGCCCGTTCCATAGGAAATTTTCTTGACGGTTTCGGCCGTATATTCGTCGAATGTCCCATGAGGGGCAGCGATAACGACTCCGGTTTGTTTGTTTCTGGAAGGTATCCGTTCTAGCCTGCCATGTTTCATCAGCTTCACTTCGATGCGAGCGAGCGATGATGGATTTTTCCGCACGATGCCAACGACGTCGTTGACCCAGCGCGATAATATCTCGCGATAAATTTCCTTCATCCCTGCAGGTGACAGTATCCGAGGCAGACGAAGGCTGATGCCCCGCTCGGCTCTCATGAGAACGCCATGATGTTTGATTCCCGCGGCGCTCCAGGAAATCTTATCCAAGTAATCTATCGCCATCGCAACCTTGGGCGTTAGAGCCTCCCCGAGCGCTTGATCACGAGTTCTCGAGTATAAAGCCTTCAAGACTTCGAGCTCTTCAAACGTGAAACCGCTGCTGGCGATTTCGATGCGGTTGACATCGCTCCCCTCAGGGGAAAAACGGACGCCTAAATAGAACTTCAGCTCGCCTCCAGCCGTTCTTTGGAGAAGTTCCTTGAATTCAGGGTAAATGCCGCCCCGGCGCACGGGGTCGCCTTGAGGCCTCCCGTAAGATATGGAACGCACTATCACGGGCTGGGTCACGCTCAGGCGCTTGGCATTGAAGCCGAAGGCAGTCACGATGCCTGCTCCAGTTCGGTCGCTAATCCACCGCGCGTAATCGAGGGAATCCGGATCCGCGTATCCGTGCGGCGCGCCAACCATGATACCCGTCATCGCCTGGCTGGGTTCGCGAAACTCGAAGTGCCCCAGGTCGCGAACATGTTGCCGTTGGAGGCTGTCTTGAGCGCCGCAGCCGAAGAGGGCGCCGAGACAGACGCCAAGGAAAAGCGTCGAACGGAGGGTGTAACGAAAGCCCAGTATCCCAAAAAAAAGAACGCGCGGCTCTGATGAGGCACTTAGCACCATCGCGGGCTTCCTTTCATGGAAGGTTCAGCTCTACCCGGGGCATGAGAATACCTCATGATTCATAAATGCGCCCAAACTCTTAGGCATCGGCAACCAACATGACCTCGGATGTGGTT
>JBFJNS010000204.1:0-5714 GCA_041618055.1 Binatia bacterium | reverse complement strand
CCTTCTGCAGGATTTCAACTTTGTCGTCGGGTGTTTTGGGCGGCGCCACGTAGAGCCTGCCGATGGTGGTACCGAGCGCTGTGAAATCGTGTAACTTCTTAACTTTGGGCGAGGAGGACAGCTCCAAAATCAGTGGAATGTTGGGAATTGTTGGATCCCGTATCGTCTTCCCGTTTTCATCCGGGACACCGCCTTGCACGAGAATCTTGACGAAGCCGCGCTGAATCCAATCCGGATGTTGAATCAGATAGGTGTTGAGGTTGACGGTTCGCCCGTCCAGCTCTCCCCGCTCGAGACCGAGATCCGCTTCTCCGCCGCCGCGGTAACCGAAAATGCTATTGAACCGAATCCCTAAAGCTTCCTCGACCACAACACCAAACATGTGATGATTGTCGCCTTTTGCGAGATAGCCGATGCGGGCGGGCTGTTTTGCTTTTTTCAAAGCCTCCAGGGTGGCGTAGGGACTGTCCGATCGCGTGATGAGGATCTCGGTGTTGACTGCTGCATTGCCGATGAATTTCCATTTCGCGAGGTCGAACCGAACCCCTTCACTCTTCGCTATCTGGCTCGCGAACATCTGGCCCATGGCAACCGTGCCAATGGTCAGACCGTCAGGCGTGGCACGGTTAAAGAGGTGGTTGGCGGCAACCATGCTACCACCACCCGGCATATATTGAACTACAATAGTTGGGTTACCCGGAATGTGTTTGGCCAAATGCCGGGAGATGAGAACCGCATAGCCTCCATAACCGCCGCCAGGCGGGTAACCCACAATCAAGGTCAGAGTCTTGCCCTGATAAAATGGCGCGTCTGCCGCGACGCCCGGTGAGGCCGACAATAAAAAAACTAACGCCAATCCCATGACTAGATTGAAAAGTTTCTTCATAAGATATCCTTCCGTGAAGATCCTCTGTTTCTCAGACGGCAATTCTCGACCGCACCATATTGCAGAGATGCACTACTGCGTCTAAAGATTCTTGTCAAGCGAAACTTTGGCGCACGAACCCATTGTCGGAATTCATAAAAATAAACAGGGAAAATCTGAAGCAAAATGTTGCATCGTCGTGACGGCGCTGCCGCCCCTCGTTTTTTTAATTATCCCGCGGCACATCACCTCTCGGGCTACCTTTTCGTTGACGCACAAAGCGGCCTCCTATATGTTTCGGTTAATTTGAAATCACCTGACTCATGGATCAAGGGGGTTGGGGTTTGCATGCATGGCCCATGGGGCGACCAAAAATGTTTGGGAGACGCACATGATGATTTATGATTCCGATTGCGGTGATTTTGCAATCACTCTTCTCGGAGACGTGATGCCTACGAGGCGCCTCAGCGTTTTCCGCGAAGAACGTTACCTCAAGCTACGAGAAATCCTGACTACAGCAGATGCGACGTTCGCCAACCTCGAAACCAGCGTGCACCGTTATTTGGAAGGACATCACGGTATCAGCGGCGGCACCTACATGACAACCGAGCCTCATTTATTGGAGGAGCTTAAGTGGTTTGGTGTCGATCTCGTCTCGTGTGCCAACAACCACGCGTTCGACTATGGGGAGGAAGGGATTTTGGCTACCTGCGCTCACTTGGATGCGGCCGGTATCGTCCATGCCGGCACGGGCCGCAACCTCCGTGAAGCGCGCAGCCCTGCATACCTGGACACTCCGCGCGGCCGAGTCGCTCTCATAGCCGTCACCGCGACATTCCCCCCTCACGCTGTCGCCGGGGAGCAGCGACCGGATGTATCGGGGCGGCCAGGAATCAACCCTCTGCGGCACACCACGAGCTATGTGGTCGATGACCGTGGCCTAGGGGACCTGCAACGCGTGGGCAGGGCTCTTGGTTTCGACGCCGCGCGGGAGAGGCGTCGGCGGTTGGGCGACCCTAAGTCGCGAGTTGGAAGCGGGGATCCCCAGGAATATCAATTCGGGAATTTGCGCTTCGAAAGAGGAGAAAGTTTCGGCATACGTACTACGGGAAATAAACGCGACTTCAAGGAAAATCTGCAACAGATCAAGGAGGCTCGGCGGATGGCGGACTGGGTTGTTGTCAGCCTGCACTGCCACGAACTTGGAGGAGAAAAGTTGATGACGGCACAACTCCGCAGCGACATCGAAGAGATGGCTGATTTCGCCGTAGAGTTTGCCCATCTCTCCATCGATTCGGGAGCCGACATCTTCGTTGGACATGGGCCTCAGGAGCCTTTCGGCGTGGAGCTGTACCAGGACCGCCCGATCTTCTACAGTTTGGGGTCGACCATCTTTGAACTTGAGACCCCCCGCTTTCTGCCGGAAGAAGCCTATGCGCGTTACGGATTGGGGAGCGAGGCGGGTCCGGCGGATTTCGCGGAGACGCGTTATCAAAACGATGCCGTGGGTCACCCTTCGGATCCCGCTTATTGGAAGCAGGTCGTAGCCTGCTGCGAGTTCCGCCAGAAGCACCTTTCCCGAGTTTACCTGTACCCGCTCGATCTCGGTTTTGGAAAACCTCGTTGGCAACGGGGCCGGCCGATTTTAGCAGACCAAAAGTTAGGTCAGGAAATTATTGCTCGCGTGGCGCGGCTATCACAAAAACTGGGGACGCAGGTTGCATGGGAAGATGGCCGCGGCGTCATCGTGGGGCGTTGAGGCTATTTTTGATGGTTCGGCTCGTGGAGGAAGCAGGCAACGGCATGGCCGCTCCGTCTTTCTATGAGTTCAGGCGTTTCACTCCTGCATCGATTCATGACCAAAGGACATCGAGTATGAAATCGACATCCAGCGGGAGGATTTATTGGAGAGGGAATCTCTCCTCGCAGCAAGATCACTTTTCGATCTCTTGCAAGTCTGGGATTGGGGATGGGGGTCGCCGAAAGAAGTGCCTGAGTATAGGGGTGGAGGGGGTTGGAGAAAACCGATTCAACGCTTCCCCGCTCGACAATCAGGCCGAGATACATAACCGCGACCTGATCCGCTAAAGACCTTACCACGGCCAAGTCATGCGTGATGAAAAGGTAGGAGACGTGCAACTGTTTTTGCAGGTTCTTCATCAGGGCTAGGACTTGGGCTCTCACAGACATATCTAAGGCCGACACCGGCTCGTCTGCGACGATGACCTTGGGACGCAGGGCGAGGGCGCGCGCGATGCCTACCCTTTGTCTCTGCCCACCGCTTAGCTCGTGCGGATAGCGGACAAGAAAAAGACCTGGCGGCGTGAGACCCACCCATGCCAGAAGCTCCGACACTCGCTCCTCGAGAGCTGCTTTCGCAATGCCATAGTTCCGCAAGGGCTGGCTTAGAATCTGCCTGATGGTTTGCCTCGGGTTCAAGGAAGCAAAGGTGTCTTGAAAAACGATTTGAATCTCTTTTCTCAGGGCAAACATTTCCTTTTCTTCGAGGCTCAACAGGTCGCGGTTTAAGAATTGAATTTTTCCGGAGGTCGCTTCGATAAGCCTTAGCAGCAGTTTTGCGGTGGTGGATTTTCCGCATCCGCTCTCCCCCACGAGAGCGAGGGTTTCTCCCTGAGCCAGCGAGAAACTGATTCCGTCAACGGAGCGGACAACACCGTCGGATTTCGAGAAGAATCCCGACCGAAGGGGAAAATGCTTCCTGAGGTCGGTCACCCTTAGCAGAATCTCTTTTTCCTTCACGCTTTCCATAGCCAGCAACGGACTTCGCGACCAGCCGTCAACTCCATGACGGGCGGTTCGGTTTCGCGACAAACATCCATCGCCACGGGACATCGAGGATGGAATCGGCAACCGGACGGAGGATTGAGGAGATCGGGCACGGTACCCTCGATGGGTTCAAGGGTATCCTTAAATTCAGCGATGCTTAACGCGGACTTGAGAAGCCCCTGGGTATAGGGGTGAAGGGGCCGTTCGAAGAGGTCAAAGACATCCCCCGACTCAACAATCCTGCCCGCATACATGACGTAAACCTTGTCGCACAAATCTGCGACGATCCCGAGATCGTGGGTAATAATCAATACGGAAGTGTTTTTTTCTCTTTTGATGGTTTTGATCAGCTCGAGTATCTGTGCCTGAATCGTGACATCCAGAGCTGTAGTCGGTTCGTCAGCTATCATGAGGAGAGGATCGTTCGCCATGGCGATGGCCATCAGAACTCGCTGGCGCATGCCACCGCTCAATTCATGGGGATACTGGTTAACAACTTTTGATGGCTCCGCAATGCCCATCGACTCCAGCAGTCGTGCGGCCTCCCCAGGATTACGCCCCGCCGCCATCACTTCTTCGATTTGTTTGCCGATCTTGAGCACAGGATTGAGGTAGGTCATGGGGTCTTGGAATACCATTGAGATCTTTTTGCCCCTAATTTTCCTGACCTCGTGTTCTGGAAGGCTAATGAGGTCATGACCTTGAAAGAAGATTTGTCCCTGGGATGATCCGGGAGGCATCGGGATCAGCCGCATGATGGAATGAGCCGTCATTGTCTTGCCGCATCCGGACTCGCCGACTAGGCCTACGGTTTCTCCCTCGAGTACCTGAATGTCGACTCCGTCTACGGCGCGTACGATTCCCAAGGCAGTTCGAAAATGGGTTTGGAGGTTTCTGACATCAAGCAAGATATCTGACACGGCCATCTATTTTTCTTTTAGTTTAGGATTCAGGACGTCGTTGATACCATCGCCGAAAAGGTTAATGCAAAGGACCAGTAAAGATATCGCCAAACCGGGAAAAATCGCGAGCCACATGGAGCTATAGATCCGATCCTGGGCCTCGCTCAGCAAAGACCCCCAACTAATCAAATTGGGGTCACCGAGACCGAGGAAGCTCAATCCGGCCTCCAGAAGAATGGCGCGAGCCACCAGAAAAGAGCCAACGACGATAGCCGGAGGGATTGCGTTGGGGAGGATCTCCTTGAAGATAATCTTGATATGCTTGAGACCGATGGCTCGGGCTGCCAAAACGAATTCTCTTTCCCGGAAGGTTAAAAATTGAGCCCGCACGACTCGCGCAACTTCAGGCCACCCCAGGAAACCTATCACCAAGATGATTTTGGTGATGCCCGCCCCGAGCATGGCGATGATCAGCAGAGCGAGAAAAAAACGGGGAATCACAAGCACGTATTCAGTCGCGCGCATTAGAACATTATCAACAAAGCCGCCAAAGTATCCGGAAAATGCGCCAATGATCGTGCCGAAAATCAGGGAGGTGGCCGCCGCCAAGAACCCCACGATAAGTGGCACTCTGGCCCCGTGCAGGACACGGCTTAACGTGTCTCTTCCGAGATCATCTGTTCCCATTAAGTAATTCCACTGGGGCTGCAACAGAACGTGGTCTCCCATCGCGAATGGATCCCTTGGGGATAGCTGCGGGGCAAAAATAGCGGCTATAACGAATAAAAGAATCAGATACAGACTGATTTCAGCCGCACGGTTTTTCCTGAACTGTCGCCAAAGCTGTTTGAACATCACCTTTCAGTCCCGTTTTAGACCGTCGAATCCCCGGCGCGGAACCTCAGCCTTGTTCATTTGGTGTATTTCACCCGGGGGTCTAGCCAAACATAAATCAAATCAACAATCAGATTGACAATGACTACGAGGATCGTCGTTATGAGGAAGTTTCCCATTAAGACCGGATAATCCCGCTTCACGATTGATTCATACATGAGCCGTCCGATACCAGGCCAACCGAACACCGTTTCCACGAGAACAGAACCGGTGAAGAGGAAACCAACATCGAGTCCTATGATGGTGACCACGGGGAGGAGCGCATT
>JBFJNS010000203.1:0-5718 GCA_041618055.1 Binatia bacterium | reverse complement strand
CATGATGCGCGAGATTGAAGAAGTGATGAACAAGGTAAGGGAGAAGAGCGATCACCAGCCGGTGTTCATACAGGCGATTCAGGAGGTGTATGAATCGATAGAGCCGGCGGTGCAGCGTCATCCTCAGTACGTGCAGCACAATATTTTGGAGCGTTTGGTGGAGCCCGAGCGGATGATTATATTTCGGGTACCGTGGCTCGACGATCAGAACAACATTCGGGTCAATCGGGGTTATCGCATAGAGCTCAACAGTGCCATTGGGCCGTACAAGGGGGGGCTGCGGTTTCATCCGAGTGTGAACTCTGGGATTCTCAAATTTTTGGCATTTGAGCAGACGTTCAAGAATGCGCTGACGACGCTACCGATGGGTGGTGGCAAGGGGGGCTCGGATTTTGATCCCAAGGGCAAGAGCGACATGGAGGTGATGCGTTTTTGTCAGTCGTTTATGACCGAGCTATTTCGCCACATTGGTCCGGACACTGATGTACCGGCGGGGGACCTTGGGGTAGGGGGGCGGGAGATTGGGTATTTATTTGGCCAGTACAAGCGGATTCGCAACGAGTTTTCGGGTGCGTTGACGGGCAAGGGGCCGAAGTGGGGGGGCTCATTGATTCGGCCCGAGGCGACGGGGTACGGGGCGGTCTATTTTGCGCAGGAGATGCTCAAGGGCAGGGGCGACGATTTGAAGGGCAAGGTGTGCACGGTTTCGGGTTCTGGCAACGTGGCCCAGTACACGGTGGAGAAGCTCAACCATCTTGGGGCCAAGGCGGTGACGCTTTCGGACTCCGACGGTTTTATTTATGATCCGGCCGGCATTGATGAGGAGAAGCTTGCCTGGGTGATGGATTTGAAGGAGGTGCGTCGCGGGCGCATTCGCGAGTATGCGGAGAGGTTCAAGGTGGAGTTTTTTGCGGACAAGCGGCCCTGGGGGGTACCCTGTCGATGCGCCTTTCCCAGCGCGACGGAGAACGAGATCAGCGGGGCGGATGCCGAGGCGCTGCTGCGCAACGGCTGCATGCTGGTCTCGGAGGGGGCCAACATGCCCTCGGAGCCGGACGCGGTACACCAGTTTATCGACAAGAAGATCTGTTACGGTCCGGGCAAGGCGGCCAATGCCGGCGGGGTGGCGATTTCGGGTCTGGAGATGAGCCAGAATTCGCTGCACTACAGTTGGCCGCGCGAGGAAGTGGACCGCCGCCTGCAGGAGATCATGCACAGCATTTACACGGCGTCCTCTAAAACCGCGGCCGAGTACGGGCAGCCGACCAATCTGGTGATGGGGGCCAACATCGCCGGCTTCGTGAAAGTGGCCGACGCCATGATCGATCAGGGCGTCGTCTGATTCGAAGCAAAAAGCCCCTACTGCGCGCAGCGCCTGAAAATTACGAAGCAGACGGCGGGGTCGCCTCGCCGCCTGTTTCTTGTATCATCACTGTTCACCGGGACAACATCGTCAAGCGCGGAATGCGCGAAAAGGATAAAGCGATGGAAACGCCCACTACAGGTTTGGCGGGAGTGGACCAGGTCCTCGGCGGCCTGCGCGTCGGCGACAATGTGGTCTGGAGCGTCGACCGGCTGGAGGATTATCGGTTTTTCGTGCGCCCGTTCATCGAAGAGGCCCTGCGCCAGAACAGAAAGGTGGTCCGCGTTCACTTCGGCAATCACGCCGCGCTTTACGAAGATCATCCCCAAATTCAGGTTTATCACCTGGAAGCTGCGCGCGGTTTTGAGTCCTTCGCGGTCCGAGTCCACAATATCATCTCCGCCGAGGGCCGCGATGTCTTCTACGTCTTCGATTGCCTGTCCGACCTGCTGACGGCATGGGCCACCGACGTGATGATCGGCCATTTTTTCCAGGTCACCTGCCCTTATCTGTTTGAACTCGACACCGTGGCTTATTTCGGTCTGCTGCGCCACAGCCACAGCTACCAGACCATAGAGAAGATCCGCTCCACGACCCAGTTGCTTCTGGAACTCTATCATCAAGATGACCGAGTCTATCTGCATCCGCTCAAGGTCTGGGAACGCCACTCTCCCACCATGTTCCTGCCGCACGAACGAGTGGGGGATTCCTGGGAGCCTATCGCCGATTCTTTCCGGGCGACACGTTTGCTGCATCAGGTTTTTTCTACGGGCGCCATCGGGCCGGAGCGCCGGCTCGATTATTGGGACCGGTTGTTCCTGCAAGCCAAGCAGATCGCAGATGATGCCACAGCCGTGCGAGAACAGAAAGAAATGGTGGAAAAGCTCAACCGGGTTATGATCGGCCGCGACGAGCGCATTCTGGAGCTGGCCTGCCGCTACTTCAGCCTGCGCGACCTGCTGGAAATCCAGAGGCGCCTGATCGGTACCGGCTTCATCGGCGGCAAGGCAGTCGGCATGCTGCTGGCTCGCGCCATGCTGCGTGAGGAGGACCCAGAAATCTGGGAGCGCTATCTGGAGGAACACGATTCCTTTTTCATTGGCTCCGATGTCTACTACGCCTATATCGTGCAAAACGGCTGCTGGAACCCGCTTATGCGGCAGAAGACGGCGGAAGGCTATTTCGACGCGGCGCCCGAATTGGAGAATCGGTTGCAGAACGGGAAATTCCCGGAAGACCTGGTGCGCCAATTTCAACTGCTGCTGGAATACTACGGCCAGTACCCGATCATCGTGCGCTCGAGCAGTTTGTTGGAAGACAGCTTCGGCAACGCCTTTGCCGGCAAATACGAAAGCTACTTTCTGGTCAACCAGGGATCCCTGGAAGAGCGTTGGCAGGCGCTGGCGGGGGCCATTCAAAAAATCTATGCTAGTACGATGAGTCGTGACGCCTTGACCTATCGCCGCGAACGCGGTCTGGACTTGAGTGAGGAACAGATGGCATTACTCATCCAGCGGGTCTCCGGCGCTTATCGCGACCACTACTATTTCCCCGAGGTGGCCGGAGTGGCGGTTTCCTACAACACGTTCGTATGGGACAAGGAGTTGGATCCCACGGCAGGCATGCTCCGAATGGTGCTCGGATTGGGCACGCTCGCAGTGGAACGGGTGGCGGACGACTACCCGCGTCTGGTGGCGCTTGACAATCCCGCCAAACTACCCCACAGCGGCATTCAGGATACGCGCCGTTATTCCCAGCGGCAGGTGGATCTACTCGATCTGCGCGAAAACTCCCCGCGAACTATTTCGTTTCCGGACGTTCTGAAACAGCGGCTGGCGATTCCCTGGGAAAAGTACGTCGTCACGGACTGGGAAACCACTCGCCGGCGGGAATTGCGTACCGGCAAACATGAAGAGGTCCGCCTTCTGACCTTCGAGAAACTACTCGCCGAAACTCCCTTTCCAAAGATCATGCAGGCGATACTCAAAAAGCTGGAAACCGCATACCAACACCCGGTTGAGGTGGAATTTACTCTCAATCACGCTCCCGATGGCTCAATGCGCGTGAACTTGCTGCAATGCCGCCCGTTACAGACCAAAGGGCACGACCCCGCGATCCGCATCCCGGATAACATTAATCCGCTGAATATTTTCATTGCCCAAGAAAGTCGCTTTTCCGGCGGTACTGTATCTTTGGTCCTGCGCCGCGTGGTTTACGTGGATCCCCAGGCCTACGTGGCTCTGAGTTCTCCCCAGAGTCGCGAGGTAACTCGGTTGGTCAGCGCGCTCAATCGGCGCCTGGACGAAAATAAGGAGCCGCGCACATTGCTTTTAGGGCCAGGCCGCTGGGGCACGCGCACGCCGAGCCTCGGTATTCCGGTGACTTTCTCCGACATCAGTCGCGTCACGGCCCTTGCAGAAGTGGCATTTCGCACGGGTGGACTGGTGCCGGAACTCTCCTATGGCTCACACTTTTTTCAGGACCTGGTGGAAAACGACATTTTCTACCTCGCCATTTTCCCCGAGTCGACAGGGCAGCGTTTTGACCTCGAATGGCTGCGCTCGCAGCCCAACCGCCTGGCGCAAATCGAACCGGAGTTTGCGTCTTTGGCTCACGCCGTTCAAGTGATCGACGTGCCCGAGGGTCTTCACCTTCTAGCCGATGTCGTCACTCAACAACTCGTGATCTACCGCATAACCCCGCAGGCGAAATAACGGGAAGCTGCGAGAAGGAGAATCAGCCTAGTTTCCGACCATTGCCTTGGCAGGCAAGTGAGAGTCGGCACGGAGGGACAGTTCGGGTCCACTTTTGTTAGGGCTTACCCCAATGGAACTTGAGCCGATCCGCACTCGGTCGAGCGAAGCGGCCGGAGATGCAGAGATAGCGAAAAACACCAACACGGTAGTAACGCCGATAACCGCGAATGTCTTCATCACGAGTCTCCTTGCCCGGCCTCTCGTACCGTTTTTGTACAGCACCAAGCCAAAGTACCTTGCCGCTATCGATATAGCCCGTCGATAAATCCGGAGCGATCCAATTCCTCAAGAAATCGTAATTCGACAAAATCACGGGGATCGGCGGTCCTTGCGGCCGGAATCTTGCCGCCGAGTTCTGCAAAGATAATCCTGAAACCTTCCACGGTGGGATACGGTTTTTTGGGGATTAAATCTTTCAGGATTTCGTAAGTGTCTTGTAACTCTCGCTCGTCCTTGACCCGCATATACCTGCGTATCGCTCGCTTTGAAACCTCAGCTTCTTTTTTGCTCACATGAATCCCTTCGATAAAGGATTTCACAACCCGCCGTACGATCGCAGGCTCCTTGGCGATAAAACTCTGCGTGGTTACCAGGCCCGTATGTTGAAAGGGAATATCCATCTCTTCCATGTTGGCCAAGATCCTCATGCCAGCTTCCGCGGCCTTCTTGTGCATCGGCGGCTGAACGACCGTGGCATCGATGGATTTACCAACGATCGCGGCAATTCGAGTCGGCTCCCCTCCCACCTGAAGAAGGGTCACATCTTTCTGCGGATCTAAACCCAACTTCGACAAAAGCAGTCTTGTCGACTGGTCCGCTCCAGCGCCAAACCTGGAGACTCCCACCCTCTTCCCTTTGAGATCCGAGACAGTGCCTATTTCGGGACGAACGATAAGCCGATACAGCAAGCGATTCTGAAACCCCGCAAGCATCACCAAGTCGGCGCCCTGAAGCCTGGGCGCTGACATCAAGGCGCCCGTCATCTCGGCAAACTGAATGTCTCCGGCGATCAGAGCCTTCTGTACCAGAGCACTCTCCAGGTACAGCGCCTCCACTTCCAAATCATTTTTCTCGAATATCCCGGCCTCCTTTGTGACCCAGAGAGGGGCCATGGACACAGTTGGCGCGCCGTACCCTATCCTGAGCTTACCAGCCGTCCACGCTTTCGGCGCCACACACACCGCACTAAGGAATGAGATTATGAACAAGAAACATTTCAGCGATGGTTTCGGCTTTTTCATCCTTCTACCTCGGATCGTTTACGCACAAACACAACCCCTTAATCCGTCACGGACTCACTTATTCCAGCAGTACTGTTACTCCCGCAGCTCGGTTAAAAGAATCATGCTTTCGTAAGTTCCATGGTCGATAGTCATCCGTCACTCAGGATCGGCGCTCTCCCGGCGCACCAGAAGTAGCCGGTATTGCTTCCAGGTCACATCATGATTGCGCATGAGCCGAATGTAAGACTTAAAGGGAATTGCGGTTTTCCATGCCCAGATGTCAAGCTGAAACCTGGTTCTCGCAGCCACGGCCTGACCCGCTCCGTGGCGTCTTTCCGGATAAAGCGCGCGACTTCCGCTACGAATGGCACAAGAT
>JBFJNS010000202.1:0-5771 GCA_041618055.1 Binatia bacterium | reverse complement strand
TTTCGTGAAATTCCTCCTCGCTTTCTCCCGGAAAGCCCACGATGATATCCGTGCTGAAGGCCACTTCCGGGCAACAGTCCCGGAGGCTTTGAATTCTATCAAGATACTGTCGGCGAGTATAACCGCGCCGCATCCGCGTTAAAACGGAATCCGACCCGGATTGCACCGGCAGGTGAAGATGCTCGCATAGTTTTTCCAGCGTGGCGTAGGCTTCGATTAACTCCCGTGAAAGGTCCTGGGGATGGGATGTCGTGAAACGTATGCGCTTCAACCCTTCGACGGCGTTAACCTGGCTCAAAAGTTCGGCAAATCCCATTTCTCCCGCCAAGGTCTGACCGTAGGAGTTGACGTTTTGGCCCAACAGCATGACTTCCTTGACGCCATCGTCAACGAGAGCCCTAACTTCCGCCAGTATCTTCGCGCCGGGTCGGCTGATTTCTCTCCCGCGAACATGGGGGACAACACAAAAACTGCACACCTTATTGCAGCCCTGCATGATCGTGACAAAGGCTTTGCCCCCCTGAACGTTGGGTCGCCCGCCCAAGTCCTCCATGTAACTGGGATCGCGATAAAAGGCGGTTTCAACCGGCCTTTTTCTCAACTCTCGGACCTCCTCGACCATGGCGGGAAGCTTGTGCACGTTGTGGGTGCCGAAGACAAGGTCAAGATGCGGCACGCGCTTAAGAAGACTCTCTCCTTCTTGTTGGGCGACACAGCCACCCACACCGATAATCACATGCTCGTTTTGCGCCTTGAGTTCCTTCCATCTTCCCAGCGCACTGTAGACTTTCTGTTCCGCCTTATCGCGAACGCTGCAGGTGTTCAGCAAAATCAGATCCGCGGCATCGATTTGGTCGGTCAAAGTGTAATTGAGATGACCCATGACCTTGGCGATTCGCTCGGAATCGTATTGGTTCATCTGGCAGCCGTAAGTTTGTATGTAAAGTTTCATGCCGGCGCAATCAGGTCGATGACCTTGTACAGTTGATTAATATTACGGCATTCTTCCGCGACATCGCAATATGGCAAATAACGCGGCATTTCGCTGTCCCCTACTCCCCATGCCGTCCGATTTTCCGGATTGAGCCAAATGAGGCGCTTGGCTTTCTGCTGAATTTCCCTCAGCACCCAATCGCCGGGACGGTTATAGTTGTTTCGCCCGTCGCCAATAATGATGACCGTGGTTTTGACCGTAACGGCCGAAAAATACTCTTGGTAAAATATCTCGAACGCCCTGCCGAAGTTGGAGTGCGAGTAGACATCGACCACATCGCCCCGCAGGGCCGTTTCGATGGCTATTTGAAGGTCGTTGTCTTCAAACAACTGAGTGACTTCGCCGAGATCGCTGACAAAAACAAAGCTTCGCACCTTCGAATACAGATCCTGAACCGAATACACGAACTGCAGCATGAAGCGGGAGGCGTTCAAAACGGAGTCCGAGATGTCGCAGAGGACAATCACCTGGGGCTTTGATTTTTGCCGGTGATCCAGTTCGATCTGGAACGGCACGCCGCCGAACTGCATATTTTTGCGCAGCGTTTCCTTGACGTCAAAGCGTCCTCGGGCGGCTTTTTTGCGCCTCACGGCCAGCCGATTCTTCAGTCTTTGCGCCAGGAACGCGACCGCCTCGTTCATGCGCCGAACGTCTTCTTCGGTGTAATAGCTGAAACTCTTGTCGCTGAGGGAGCCAAGCCGGTTAGGCTCCGAAGGCTGCATTCCATGCTTCCTTTGCTCCTGCTCGATGATCTCACGGATCGTGCGATAGAGATCCTTGAAGCGCTGATCCAAATAGCGCAGGAGATTTTGAACCTCGCCGGCGGCTTCGCCTGGAAGTTGCAGGACCCCCTTGAAGCGTTCGATTTCATCTCGAAGCCTGTCGGTCTGCAAGCGAGCGGCCATGCGAGTAAACGGGGTGAAACGGAAGCCCGCGGTCGATCCCTGCTGTTGTTCCGCCGCAGCCGCTTCGCGCAGCAGACGCTCCACCTCGGCGATGTCGCCGGATAACAGGGCCCGCGTCAGGTCCGAAAGCTCTCCCTCCATCTCTCTGAGATAGCGCTGGATCTGTTCCAGAAAATGCTGGTATTGCTGCGGCGTCAGCCCTAATTCCTCCATCATGCGCTGGTCCGCCTGATCGAGAGAGCGCCCAATCCCGAAAAAGAAGAAATCGAACAACTCGTCAAACGGTTTGAGGTCGACAGCGCGCTTTACGAGCGTTGACCGCAGCGCGCTCCGAAACAGCGCGGGGTCATCGATGCCCAGGAGGTCAATGGCGCGAAAGGCGTCCACATTTTCGGACAGAGACACGCGCACGCCGTTACGACGCAGAACATTGGCAAACTCAATAATCCGTTCCTGCATGATAGAGTCGAAACCAGAGAGATCAGAGTGTCAGTGCAAGTGATCCTTATCGCTGCCGCCAGCGGAACTGCCGAGTTGGGCGCGCCGGTCGGCGAGGTACGACTGAAGTTCCAAGTGGGCTTTGCGTATATCGGCTTCGTATTTCATCAGCGCCGACAGCGTCTCGTTCACCAGCTCATTGTCCAATTGCTTGATGTTGAGGAGGGTCAAGGCCTTTACCCAGTCCAGCGTTTCGCTGACGCTGGGACTCTTCTTCAGATCCAGTCGGCGCACGCGATGAATCAGTTGAACGACCTCCTGAGCCAGTTTGTCTTCGACCCCGGGAACTTTCAGGCGGATGATCTCCGTCTCACGCTGCGCGTCCGGAAAGTCGATATGGAGGTGAAGGCAGCGGCGCTTGAGGGCATCCGACATTTCGCGGCTGTTGTTGCTGGTGAGGACGACAAGGGGAATATGCTTGGCCTTTAAGGTGCCGATTTCCGGGACGCTGATCTGGAAGTCACTTAGGACCTCGAGCAAGAAGGCTTCGAACTCGGCATCCGATTTGTCGACCTCGTCGATTAACAGCACCGTCGGTTTATCGGCTAGAATCGCGCGCAGTAGAGGGCGCGGCAGCAGAAAACGGTCCGAGAAAAAAACGCCGTCCTGATTGGCGATACACTCCACGGCCTGCTGGATCGTTTGCGAGTCTTGGAGAATTTCGCCGATCTTATCCTTTAAAATCTGCGTGTACAGCAGTTGTTTTGCGTACTCCCACTCGTAAAGCGCCTTCGCTTCATCCAGCCCTTCGTAGCATTGAAGCCGGATCAGTTCCGTGCCGAGGGCCCGAGACAGGACTTTGCCAAGTTCGGTCTTTCCCACTCCGGCCGGTCCCTCGACGAGAATCGGTTTCTGGAGGGAAATCCCGAGGTAGACGACGGTCGCTACATTCTTACTGCAAATGTATTTTTGCGCGCCAAACCCGCTTATCACGTCCTCTACCGAATGGAACATAGAAATGTCTCCGCTTTTTGCCCAAGCTAACACAATTGCCCGGTAACAACAAATATGCTGGCTATTCGCCTCGTTGCAGAATGGACGCTCTTTTTGTAAACGATAGTTGTGTGTACCTTGGCGCTCTACTTCCGCGTATTTGAGGACTTTCCGCTGGTGGTGGCCGCGAATCGCGATGAGCACTACGACCGGCCATCGGCTTCTCCGCGCCTCTTGGGCAACGAGCCAAAGATACTCGCCGGGCAGGACCTCCGGGTCGGCGGCACCTGGCTAGGGGTCAATGAGCATGGCCTGCTGGCGGGTATTCTAAATCGAAAGAGCGCGGCCGGACAGAACGCACGGGAGCAGTACCGCTCCCGGGGGCTCCTCTGCCTCGATTTGTTAAAATGCTCGAACTTGGGCGAGGCCGGCGCCTTATTGGTTTCGCAGGCACAAGTGCGGTATCAACCTTTTACTCTCGTATTTGCGGACGAAGGCGAAGCCTGGGTCGCCCATAACGGCGCCGCTGGAATCCGGCGGGTCCAACTTGGCGTTGGTCTCCATGTCTTCAGCAATACCGCCGAGTTCGATGGGCAGTCGGAAAAGAGGACGCGAGCCTACGGGCGATTTGCCGGGCTCATCGACACGCTGCGACAATGCTCCGGGCGATCTTTAGACAAAGTGTCCGCATTAGCCGAGGTTCTCAAGGATCACACGTTAGGAAAAAGCTCGAACGGCCCAAACGAAGCGCTCTGCGTGCACGGAGAGGCTTCAGGCACCGTTTCCTCGAGCATCATATTTTACTCCGGCGTCGCACGTGAATTTCAGCATTTTTTTAATGCCGCGCCGCCTTGCCAAGCTCCTTTCTCGCCCGGTCCGACATTGGCGGTTCGATGACCAAGGCACCGAGGCCGGAAAATGCCGTTGCCGTCATCCTCCTCAGATCCACCGAGTCGGGACGCTTGGAGGTTTTTCTCACACGACATTCCGACGACACGCCAGCCCTTGGCAGCGCCGTTGCCTTTCCATGCGACAAGGTCAAGAGGGACGACTATTCGGCGGCGATGTTACGCCGGTGTCGTGGATTGTCTCCTGCCGCCGCTCGAGACATCATCGGGGCGCGTTTTCCGCCGCGGGCGGCTTTAGGCTCTTGGGTTGCAGGCATCAGAACCCTTTTCCGGGATGTTGGAGTTCTACTGGCGGTAAACGAAGCGCGGCAGGATGTTTTGCTGGACCCTGAGCGCAAAGCTGGCATTCGAGAGCGTCACGCCGCCTTGCTGACTCAGTCGTTGAGTTTTCAATCGCTACTTGAAAAGGAAGAGTTATGGGCTGATGCCTCAAAGCTAGTCTATTTCTCATCCTGGCAGACCGTGTCCCCTTCGGGCATGCCGCTGGACACCCGGTTTTATCTCGCCGCTTTGCCGCGCGGTCAAAACCCGATGCCGACTTTACCCCACGTAGGAACCGGTTTTTGGATCAGCCCGGATCGAGCTCTTCGACTTTGCGACCGCCGCGAGTTGCCGATGGCCTTCTCGACCTTTGCTTCGTTGCGGACTTTGGGTGACTTTGATTCCGCGGCGAGCGTCCTTAAGGAATACGGATCCGTGCGCGGAGGCGAAAGTTGATGTCCAAGTGACCGGCGGGATTACGAACCATTCCGATTGAGACGCACCATGGCGGCTTTAAGGCTGGCACGGAGGCGCTCCACGGAACGGCCCAGCTCGCCCACCTCGTCATTTGATTCAACTCCAACCGGCAGATCCAGCTCTCCCCTGCTGATCTGGTCCACGCTGCGCGCCAGAATTTGCATCGGCTTGCTGATCTTTCTGGCGACGGCGATTGCCAGGAGCACCGCCGTGCTGAGAATCACCAGCAGCACGCCGATAATGGGTTTAAGCGCCTCTTTCACGGTGTCGTCGACGGCCGATTGCCAAATCCCCACATGCACGGCCCCGCCTTGACTGTTAAGCAACGGGACTCGCGTGTCGTAGACTGCCCGATCTCCAATCCTAGTCAACGTCGTACGGACTTGCCTCAGTTCACCGCCAGCCAACAAAGCCTTTGAATCCGGATGGGATTTTCCACCGCGGCCGAGAACCATGCCGTTTCGATCTTTCACCAGGGCGTATGCGACATCGGGTAATTGCGCCTGTCTCGCGAGTAGAGTGTTGAGAGCTAGGCCATCTTTGCGCTCCACGAGAATGACAGCGGCGATGCTGACATTTGTGGCAATGATCAGAGCCCGCCGATCGGCTTGAGCGCGCACGGCCTCGGCCATGTGATAGTAGACGGCCCCAATAATCACGGAACCGATAAAAAGCGTCGTCCCCGCGAATGTTGCGACAATTTTCCACGTCAACCCGAACCGCCCTCGTGCGTGCCGCCTCATGGGGAAATCTCCATCGTTAACTCCCGGTGCTGATGCGACGGCTCAACCCCTT
>JBFJNS010000201.1:0-5786 GCA_041618055.1 Binatia bacterium | reverse complement strand
GGAAATTGAAGAACGGTTTTTAGGTATTCGGGTTTAAATTCTTTCGACGAGTTGAAACGATTTGAACCTCGCACTCAATGAGTGCGGTTCTGGCGGAAGCCTGTCCGGATTTACCGCAAGATAACCCATGAGCATCATTCCCGCGCATAATCTTAGAAGAGAGATTGCGCCACCGTCGCCGTGGACGCTTAGCGAGGTTGCCGGGCGCTTTGTGGAGATTTCAACTTCCGGCGCGGCGAGTTCGCTGACCGGCGCTTTAGCTTTGGTCTTGGAGGCGCAAGAGCGAAAAGAGCCCGTAGGTTGGGTGACGCTGACGGATAGTTGTTTTTATCCGCCCGATGCGGCTCAAGGAGGCATCAATCTGGCGGTATTGGTCATTGTCCGGGTGCCTGCTGTCGACGGCATTCCCAGAGCGGGGGAGAAGCTTGTGCGCTCGGGCGGCTTTGGCCTGGTCGTGCTCGATCTTGGTACCGGCAAAATTCCCATGCCGCTTCAGAGCCGTTTGACCGGACTCGCCCGCCGCCATCATGCGGCCTTGGTTTGTCTCACCGAAAAGGAAAGCAGGGCCCCCTCTTTGGGATCTCTCGTCTCGTTGCGGGCCCACGCTGAGAGAAAACGAACCGTGGAAGGTTTTTTTGCCTCTCGATTGCGCGTGCTCAAAGACAAGCGCCGAGGGCCGACCTGGAGTTACGAGGAACTTTACCGTGGACCCGCTGGCCTGTGTTGATTTGTCTGCCTTTCCCCTCCAGCTTCTCCTCAAGCGCCAGCCCGAATGGGCATCTTACCCCACGGCCGTCGTGGCCGAGGATAAACCCCAGGGACTGATTCTGTGGGTAAACGATAAGGCTCGACAGGCCGGGGTGCTGCCGGGCCTACGCTACGCTGCGGCTTTTTCCCTGGCGTCCGGCCTTCGCGCCGGTGAAGTGTCACCGGCTGAAATCGATGAAGCCGTCGCTGCCCTGACCCGGCATCTGATACGTTTCTCTCCCGAAGTCGAGCCTGCAGGTGAAGAACCCGGAGTTTTTTGGCTCAACGGAACGGGCTTGAGACGTCTCTACGCTTCCCCGCGTAAATGGGGATACGCCATTCACCAGGGCATCCAAGCGCAAGGGTTTCATGCCGGCGTCGTCATCGGGTTCACCCGCTTCGGCACCTATGCAGTCGCCAGGGTAAAAAAAGGTATAACGGCTTTCAGCGACCCCGCCGAAGAAAAGCGCGCAGCGCGAAAAGTCCCGCTGGATCGTTTGGACCTCGAACCCGATTTCCGCGATACGCTCTTCAAGCTCGGCATCAAAACCGTCGGCGCCTTGCTCTCTCTTCCCGCCGCAGGCCTGCGCGAGCGTTTCGGCCCCCAATCTTACCGTCTCTACCGCATGGCCGCCGGCGAGCTGTGGACGCCGCTCGCTCCGTGCCGGCCCGAAGAACCCATCACGCAAAGGCGCATCCTCGACGATCCGGAGAGCGACGCCATGCGGCTTCTCTTTCTCATCAAACAGCTGCTCCATCCGATGCTGGCGGCCCTTGCCGCACGCGCTCAGGCGGTTGCCGGCTTATGGCTTGATTTCCTCATCGATCGAGACGGCCGGCTGAGGGAGCAGATCCGCCCGGCGCTGCCAACGCTCGAAGCGGTGCAAATCCTTGACCTGGTCCGCCTGCGCCTGGAGTCAATGCGATTTTCCGCCGGGGTGACGGAGATTGAACTGAGCGCCGAGGCAATACCGGCCACGGTCGAACAGCTTCGCCTTTTCGCCGAAGGGCCTGCGCGCGACCTCGACGCGGCCAATCGAGCGCTGGCCCGCCTGCGCGCCGAGTTTGGCGAGCAAGCCGTCGTGCGGGCCAAGCTAACGGATGGCCATCTTCCCGAGGCGAGGTTTGCCTGGGAACCGCTCGATTGCGTCAATCTTCCTAACAACGATTTGAACGGCTTGAACGGAGCGCAGCGATTGAACGATTTGAACGTCTTGAACCCCGCTAGGATATTGGTCCGCCGGATCATGGCGAAGCCGCTGCCTTTGTCCTCCGGCCCCCATCACACCCATGAGGACGGCTGGCTCCTGCTGGGGCCGAAGTACGGTCCCGTGGATAAACTCACGGGCCCCTATGTTTTCTCCGGTGGCTGGTGGAACCGCGAGATCCAGCGCGACTACTACTTCGCCGAAACCCGCCGCGGCGATCTCTTGTGGCTTTACTACGACCGTTTAAGACGAAGGTGGTTTTTGCAGGGAGCTATAGAATGACAGCCGTTCAAATCGTTCAAGCAGTTCAAGACGTTCAAACCGTTTAGGGGAGGAAGAAAATATGCAGGTAAAAAACTTTGAAGATTTGGAAATCTGGAAAGAGGCAAAGCGATTAACTGGTGAAATCTATAAGTTAACAAAAGACTCGAAATTCTCAAAGGACTTCGATCTCAGCCGTCAGATTCGAAGCGCGGCTGTTTCAATCATGTCGAATATCGCCGAGGGATTCGAAAGAGGAGGCAATCAAGAATTTATACAATTCCTCTACATAGCAAAGGGTTCGTGTGGTGAAGTGCGTTCCCAGCTCTACGTTGCTCTCGATCAAGCGTATATCGCAGAAAAGGGTTTTGATGACGTCAATAGATCATTTCGACGTTTATCCATCATGATCAGTAACCTGATCGATTATCTAAAAGACAGTGGAATGAAAGGATCCAAATATGGGAGGTCAAACTCAAAAAGTGCCACCTCTTCGATTTCTCTTTCCGATACGGCTTGAGCGACTTGGTTGGTTTGAACGTTTTGAACCTTCTCTTGCGTGGAGCATGAAGTTTGAACTGCGCGCGCAAGTCAGCGTGGGTTACCCATTCCCAGGCACCACGGTAATGCCCTCAATGTTCCTAAAGTCGCGATCGAAAGTGGCAACGACGCCAACATCCTCTCTGCGCGCCACAGTGACAATGGCGGCATCCGTAAAGCTCAACCCCGCGGTACCTTGGGCGCGAAAAGTTTCTAAGGACTCAAGAAAAAGCTCAGAGCATGGGACAAAATCAAGTTCTTGCGCCTGCAACAGGATCGAGGCGACGTTCGATGCGACCGGAAGCCCGCGGCGGGCGAGGAGAACGGTCACGACTTCCAGAAAGACATATTCCAACAGCAGCGGCTGGCCCCACTTGCCGGAGATGATTTCTTCCATCACCGGTCTGGCGGCCGCGTGATGAAGATCGTGCGTATTGTGGTATGCGATAATAAAGCTGGAATCGAGAACGATCATCGACGGGGAAAACTATGCGCCATAAACGATGGCGTCGATCTCATCGCTCAGCCGTTCATTGCCGTCGGGGTATTCCTCCGGCTTAAGGCCCCTCAAGCTGCCGCGCTTGGCGTGTGCGTCAGGGCGGGCAAGGTATGCCTGGATTGCTTCGTTGACCATCTCGCCGATGGTTTTGCCGGCAAGGGCTGCCTTGGCCTTCAAGGCTCGATATATTTTTTCATCGATATTTCGAATGGTTGTGTCCATTGTACACTTTGTAACACAAGTGTTCTTAAGGTGCAATAAGCTCCGGAATCGAGCAAATCTAAAAAATCAATTTGCGAGGTACAACATATGGAAAATAATGAACTTACTGAAAGCCATCCGGGCCGTGTAATTATCGAAGAATTTCTTGCTCCGAGAGGCATCAGCGTATGGCGCTTGGCAAGGGAGATTGGATTGCCGATCAGACAAGTCTACGAGATTGTTCAGGGGCAGCGCTCCATTACGGCCGATACCGCTCGTCGCCTGGCGCATTATTTCGGCCTGTCAGAGCGCTTCTGGCTGAGGCTTCAGGCTGCCTACGATCTGAAATTGCGTAAGGCGCGCTTGGCCGGGTTTAAAAAGCCGGAAGCAGCGGAGCCCTCGGGCCCGGTGCGGATAGGGCGAGTCAATCTGAAGGGTACGAAGGATTCCGCGGCTTGCCGGAATTAAGCCTTGATGTTGGGAGTGGTAAAGTGAACCAGGTCTTGCAGGGAAGAGCACGATGACAATGCCGATGCCGGCTATCTTCTTTGGCCATGGTAATCCGATGAATGCGCTGCGCAGTAACGCCTTCACAGCGGGTTGGGCCTCGATCGGGGCAGCCGTGCCGCGGCCGAAGGCCGTGCTTAGCCTTTCCGCACACTGGTACGTCAGGGCGACGGCGGTGACGGCGATGCGCAGGCCGCCAACGATTCATGATTTCGGAGGCTTTCCCGAGCGGCTTTACGAGTTCCAGTATCCGGCGCCTGGCGATTCCACTCTGGCAAGCCGTGTGCGGGATTTGCTTGCACCAGTTCCCGTTACCCTAGATCAGCAGTGGGGCCTCGATCACGGCACATGGTCCGTGTTGGCTCACGTCATCCCGCGCGCCGATATCCCTGTCGTTCAATTGAGCATCGACGCGACCCAGGCTGCGGAATTTCACTACGAGATCGGCAAGCGGCTGGCGCGGCTGCGCGACGAGGAGGTCCTGGTCATCGGCAGCGGTAATCTGGTGCACAATCTTTCCGCCTACATGTGGCGCGAGCCCGATCGCGAACCCTACGACTGGGCCCTGCGCTTCGAACAACGCGTGCGGCAGTTGCTTGTTTCCGGCGACCACGCCTCGCTCTTTGCCTACGAAACCCTGGGGAGCGAAGCCATGTTGTCGTGTCCCACGCCCGATCATTACTTGCCTTTGCTGTATGTCGTCGGATTGCGCCGGGACGGCGAGCCGGTCAGTTTTCCCGTCGAGGGATTCGACGGCGGCTCCATGTCCATGCTTGCCGTCCAAATTGGCTGATACCGTAGCGCATCGGCGGCGCACGCGTTCAAGCCGTTCAAGCGGTTCCAGCCGTTCAATCCGTTGGACGCTATTAAACTCATTGAACGTGGAACTCGTGACCTGTCAGAAACTCTTGAACGCCTGGAACAATTGGGACCACTGGAACGATTTCCGTACCGGATAGGAGGTGCAACATGGAAAACGCAAACTTACAAAGAACAGCGACACGCGCTCTTGCAGTTGTCGATGGCGGCTTAAATAAAGCCGGTGGGAAGATAGCTCCGCCACCGGCGAAGCCGAAGCTGCTTGATGAGGTCAGGCAAGCAATTCGTACGCGGCATTATAGTTACCGAACGGAGAAAGCATACGTCCACTGGATCAAGCGCTTTATCTTTTTTCATAACAAACGACACTCAATTGAAATGGGAGAGGCTGAGATCGCCGCTTTTCTTTCCAGTCTTGCCAACGACTTACACGTAAGCGCCTCGACGCAGAACCAAGCTTTGAATGGCATTCTCTTTCTCTATCACGAGGTGCTGGCTAAGGATATCGGCTATATCAAAGGCGTTGTTCGGGCGAAACGACCAAAGAGATTACCGGTTGTGTTGACACGACAAGAAGTCAGGTCAATTCTCGGCTGCCTCGACGGCTCGAATTGGATCATGGCCCTGTTGCTCTGGGGAGCAGGCCTGCGACTCATGGAATGTCTGCGGCTGAGAGTCAAGGACGTTGATTTTACCAGCAACCAGATCGTGGTCCGGGTCGGCAAGGGGGACAAGGACCGCCACACGATGCTTCCCGCAACAGTCAAAGATCCGCTCGCCAAGCACCTTGATTTGATAAGACGACAACACCAGCGTGATCTCGAGCACGGCCTGGGCCGGGTCGCTCTGCCGAATGCCCTTGAGCGCAAATACCCAAACGCGGGAAAGGAGTGGGGCTGGCAATGGGTGTTTCCTGCAACCAGCCATTACACCGACAAAGTGACTGGAGAGAGACGCAGACATCACCTGCACGAGTCCGTGTTGCAGAAGGCGGTAAAAGAAGC
>JBFJNS010000200.1:0-5788 GCA_041618055.1 Binatia bacterium | reverse complement strand
TGCGCGTTCCGGCCTCATCAAAGCCCGTCGATCAGGAGTTGATCGCAATTGAAGCGGGCGCGTTCCTCATGGGAAGCAACTCCGGCGAGGGCTATCGCGCCGATGGTGAGGGCCCGCAGCGCCGGGTGACGCTCGATGTGTTTTCCATATCCCCTTGCGCCGTCACCAACGCCGAGTTCGAGAGATTCGTCAGCGACACCGGCTATGTCACCGATGCCGAGCGACTCGGATGGTCATTCGTATTCCATCAGCACGTGGAAGACGAAGCGAAGAAATTGGTGAAAGGCGTCTCGTCGGAAGCGCGATGGTGGCTGGCGGTAGAGGGCGCCTGCTGGTCGAGACCAGAAGGAGCTGGAAGCGACGTTGCCAATCGTCTGGATCATCCCGTCACGCACGTCTCCTGGCATGACGCGAAAGCGTACTGTCACTGGTCCGGTAACCGATTGCCCACCGAGGCCGAGTGGGAGCGCGCGGCCCGCGGCGGTCTCGAAGGCAGCACGTATCCGTGGGGGGACGAGCTGCTGCCGGACGCGCAGCACCGCTGCAATATCTGGCAGGGCACGTTTCCGACAGAAAATCTCGCCAGTGATGGATTCGCGGGCACCGCGCCGGTAAGCGCTTACGAGCCGAACGGCTACGGTTTGTACAATGTTGTCGGCAATATCTGGGAATGGTGCGAAGACTGGTTCTCGCCCAACTATCATCGCGTCACGCGCTCAAAGGATCCCCGCTACGTGATCTCCACGGGCCGCCGCTCCATCCGCGGCGGTTCGTTCTTGTGCTATCACTCTTATTGCAATCGCTACCGCGTCGCCGCTCGAAGCTCGAATACGCCCGATAGCACAACAAGCAATTGCGGTTTTCGGGTCGTTGCCTGATTCGCCCATGCTTGTTTAAAACATTTTGGGCTCGGCTTCTTTTCTTCTTTTCTTAATTTCCGTTTGCTTCGACGGTACTACTGTAATTGAAAGGTTTGCCAGAGCGAACTCTTAGCCCGCGCTTTCTCGGATCTCCCCCCCGGATAATGGGTCAAGCTGTACTTCCATGATGAGCTGTCGACTGCGCTGCCATTCACCGTGAATTCCTCGATCGGCGATAAATAGTCGTCGTTCCACTCGCTGCGCTTGTACTCGTAATAATTGAAACTTCGCTCTCGCGACTGATCGCCCTTGAGAGCGAAAACGGATTCTCCGACAAATTTTGCCTCAAATCCTTCGACGTCCGCGATCGTTGCCGCCGTATCTATTATCCAGGTCGGCGCGGCGCTAACCGTCATCGGACCATCGTCACCCGGGCGCTTTATTGCAAGCAGAGGTACAGACAGTGCAAGCACCGAAAGATTTATGTAATCAGCAGTCCTACCATCCGGATTTATTATTGCCTTAAGGCCCTTTGGAGGGACCCATGCGCCGTGATCGCCCATCAATACGATGGTCGCGTCGTCATATATGCCCAGCCTCTTCATGCTATCCAGTAGTTTCACAACCTCAAGGAGCCCACACTTTGCCTGAGTTTTGACCGTTTCTCGGACTGTTGGCAATACTGCGCCTGCATAATCACATTGCTCATTTGTCACCATGGGTCGGTGACTCAACATGACGTGAATCAGTTTATATACCGGGACAGGTCGATCCGCCGTCATTTGCTCATGTAGTCTTTTCAAGAATCGCATATGGGAAAAGAATCTCAGCTTCAGAAAAGCCTTGTCAGTAATCAAAGACTGCACCAGCCAGAGCTGGTCGTTATAGACATGCGTTTTGACAAAGTGTGGACTGATCCGAAACAGCATCAAATCAAGCAGTTTTGCGGCAGCACTGTATTCGAACTCAGAGGTGGCGATGTTATCTTGGCCATCTATTGAATAGAAATTTGTGTAACGAGCTTTACTGTATATGTTTTCAACCGCGCCGGGAGGAACCGCGAGGTCAATTTCGTAGCCCGCGTCGTTGGCGACACTCAAGATGCTTTTTCCACCCACACTGGATTCCATGTACTCTTTTATACGCAGGTCGTTACGGTAGATTTTGCCGGTGAGAATGGCCGGGATGGTCATGTGTGTGTAAGGAAAAACGCCTATTTGTTCGCGAAAGAATTTAAATCCAATAAGAGCGTCCCTCAGCCGATTACCTGACTCACCTTCGCTGGTGAGCTCGGCAAAGATATCCGACTGAAAGCCATCCGCAATGATATGCACCACGTTCTTTTTCGAAGAAAAACGCACAATCTCGCCGAGCGCAGCGGTATTCGCGTCGCCTGAGTGCACTGATGGAGTTGAATCGTTTTGAATCCAGCTGTAGATAAACACCGTCGTTTGCAGCAGGAAGAGCGCGATAGCGACCCTGATCAAGGCCTGATTGAGTTTTCGCCACGCAACCACAGCGGCTAACAGAGCTGCAAGCCAGAGTCCGATTTCAAGCCATCCTCGTCCGGCATACGTTTCCCAGCTGATGCTTCTTCCATCCAGCAAACCGTAATTCCAGACCAGCAGGTTGCCCTGAATCCAGATCAAAATACTGACCATCGCAAGTAGGCTCAAATACGCAGTATGAATCGAGTTGGGCAAGAGAATCGCAGCCAGCGCGATGCAGCCAGCCAGTAACACGGCCAAAGGCAACCAGACGCTGAACATTGAGCCAAACGATACGGGGAACTCTACCGCGTTGCCGATGTAAAGAGAAAACGGCATGAAAAGAAACAGTTGAGCGGCAAGAATCACGCCAAGCCCGACGCCGAGTATCTTTTGTTTATCGCGCCCGATATCGGGTTGCCGGTCTTGCATAATTATGTGGAACCCTCAATATGGTTTCGCCTATACCAGAAAAGCCGCCTGCCGCTTGCGGACACCGTTCTACTTTGCACGATTTCAGCCCGCTGCCGAACCGCATGGACGAACGAATCCTCGGTGTAATCTTCGAAAATGTCTTCTCGTAATTGCAGAAGTGACTGAACCATCCGATCTGTTTTTGGAACGAACTCAATGACGCCCACCGGAGCTAAGGCGACCAGCCACTCGACGGCGGCGTCCAGCGGGATGTTCTTTCCAATGGCGAGGTGGTGTACCAACGCTAGCGCAATAAGACCATCTGGATCGGCTCTCTGCGCCAGCCCCCGGCGTTCGACCTGGCCCCAACCTTGGCAGGGAGGAGGATTCGCCACGTCCATGAAGAGTGGCTGGAAGTTGAGATTCTCGGTCTGGGCACGATCAAAGGCGAGATCTAGAGCGCCCTGGTCAGAGTCGAACCCCACAACGCCACCGACGCCAGCTTTAAGTGCAACGCTGGCATAGTCGCCAACGTTACAGCCAATATCCCAGAGAATCGCTCCAGGAAGGCTCTCGGCAAAGCTTTTGACAAACTCGCGCTTTTTCTGAGTTTCCTCAGGGGTATAGCTATTGTTGCGGGCATAATCTTGCCAAACGGTAGTGTTTCGTTCGCGGGGTTCTAGCCGGACTATCCACTTGCGCAGGCCTTCCAGAATTCGTTTGAATGCGGCAAGCGGGAGTTGCCGTTGCTTCACTACGCGTTTAGCTTTTTGCTCACTGTCTCTCTGAGCTTGAAATCGGGCAGGCAATACCACGTGCGTCAAGATATTTAGCGATAACTTACTAAGGCTCGGTAACACGCGGCTAAGACAATCCGAGCTGATCCCATCCATTTCGCCCCGGTACCATCCGTTATGCGGCAGGCCTATCAGAGCCCGCAGTAAGAGTGGGTTGAGAAACTGTTCACAGAACTGACGATGTCCCAGCCAAAATTCCCCTTCCCGATATTTTCTGAAAGAGAGGCTGTCAATGAACAGCGGACTTGCGCCGCGGAACTGGATGTTGTAGGCAGTCGCATCCGACAAAGTTACCCCGTGCTCAAGAGCGGCCAGATGGACATCCAGATGAAGCAGTGCCGCTGACTTCAATGCGGCGAATGGCCACTCGTACGGATATGATACAAACGCCAATAACGGATGTTCGAGCACGTAACTTGCCCCCGCAAAGGAACCTTTGAGCATATCGTTGTCAACGATAGTTTCCGGGATCAGCTGCTCTCGTGAAATTAGTTTCTTTATGAGTCCCGTTGACCGCACGAAGACAAAGTCTTCCGCTGCACGTGGCATTACCGTGCGAAAAATTCGTCCCTCCGCCAGATAAACGTGTCCGGAAGGGTCCCGGAATGAACCGGCGTCGGTGATCGCGAGGCCCATACTAAAAAGCTATTTTTCAGAGTCCTGCGAGGGTTCAGTAGGTCGAGTGTCTTTGCGGGCGAACAGTGAGTTGAATGCCGACCTAATTCGTCCCCAGAATAAGCTTCCGGCGGCCGCGGCTGCCGCAAGTCCAGCCAGCAACCCCTGAAGAATGATGCTACCCGTGCCCGGATCCAGGTAGGCAAGCACCGGCGAAGTATGGGTGGCGGCGGCCAGTCCAGCCGCGACGGCCGCCCAGCTTAGCGCTTTGCGTCGTCTACATCTGTGATTGCACATTGGCAGGATTCCTCCGTTTAATAGAACGAAAAAAGTATAGTAGCCGCCCTGGAAGGCCGCCATCCGAGCGCCCCCTTTGGTTTGTGACGCTTTTGACTCTTGGTTTACCAAAGGCCGGATTCTTTATCTGTACACCCGGTTTGACGCTTTTAGTTCGGACGGAAGGCTCCTCTGGTTGAGCCGAATGTAGAAAGGGATTTTTTCGCGGGATTTTCGATTTCTTGCTGAGCTGAGCGTGAGTTTTATTTCGGACAGAAGCAATACATATTCGAATTTCAACAACTGCGCTGGCTGAAAAAGGAGCGTCAAGCGACGCAGCATATACACAAACGGTGAGAAGTTCTTGGCATTAACGTGCAACTTGGCTTCAGAGAAAACCCGGATAGAAAAACGCAGAAGCAAGAATTTTTTCCCCGGCCGGGGGTGGATGAACTCGGCGTGCTGTACTCCGTTACACCGGCAGGCCTTTGAGCTCGACGGTGTTACCTTCGGGGTCCAGGAAATAGATGGAGGGGCCCCTGCCCTCGGCGCAGTAGCGCGTTTCCGTGGACCCGACCTGGATGTCGTGCTTATCGAAGTGTTCGCGGATGGCGGACTCGTCGAATCTATCGACGCGCACACAGAAGTGGTCCATGTTGTGTCCGTCTTTTCCTGGCGTGATAAGGGTTCGTAGCCTGAAGTATCCTCACAAAAAGTTGATCTAATTCAACGGTTTAAGTTCTGAGTCGAAGGGAACCTGCATGGCGTTAGGTGATCTGATCGATTGTCGAGGTCGGTTAGTTCACCAGGAGGACGCCATGCAGGTTGTCAGATTGTTGCACAGGCTGAGCAGGAAGTGTCTAGGTGGGATTCATTCGCGCCGGCGTGAAGCGGTGTGGGTTGGGGTTAGCGCGCTGTTGCGTGGGAAGCAGTTGTGGCTGACGGCACTGGGAAGGAGCGTTGGTGGTCGGGTGAAGGAGAAGCATTCGATCAAGCGTGTAGACCGTTTGTTGGGGAATCGTTTTTTGAAGGTGGAACGTGCGGGTTGGTATGGATGGATAGCAGGGGTGGTGTTAGGCGGCCGCCGGCAGCCGGCAGCCGGTGATATTGGTGGATTGGTCGGACCTAGACGGTGAGAGGCGTATGTACGTTTTGCGTGCGGCGGTGGCGGTAGGCGGGAGAGCGTTACCGATTTATGAAGAGGTGCATGAGCGGATGGGTGACCGTCACCTGCACGGGCGGTTTCTAAGTCGTCTGGCTGCACTGTTGGGCGAAGGTTGTCGGCCCATTATGGTGACGGATGCGGGCTTTCGGACCTGGTGGTACGAGTTGGTTGAAG
>JBFJNS010000199.1:0-5816 GCA_041618055.1 Binatia bacterium | reverse complement strand
GGGCTTGGGGCAGGTGATACGAGCCCGGATGCCGTCCTCCAGGGCGACAAAGCTCTACTGCGGGCGGAACGCGAGGGGGGTGGTAACGGTCGCGTCTACGAAGTCATCTTTACGGCAGATGATGGTGCGGGGGGGAGCTGTACCGGGACGGTGACAGTATGCGTACCGCATGACAGAAAGAGCGGAGGCACGTGCGTGGACGACGGACAGCTTGTCAATTCCCAGCAACCGTGATCGCCCACAACATGACAGCACCTGACGAGGACAGGCTGACAACCAGCCTGTCCCCTCGGTTGTTCAGATACCTATGAATGGCTCGTTGTCGCCGGCGCCCGCGCGCAGTACAAAGGCAACGGCACGATCAATGGAGCCGGTTACTACGGCTTCATGCTGACGGGCATAGACGGGGCGGTCAACGGCGGCAATGGGGCCGATAAGTTCCGTATCAAGATTTGGGATTACAATAACTTCGATCAGATCGTCTACGACAACAAATTAGGAGAGGCAGACAACGGCGACGCCGCCACGGAATTGGGCGGTGGGAATGTTGTGATTCATAACAAGTAGGGTTCCCTGGCTTCTGTATAAAGCCGGTCTCGGAGATTGCACCGCCGAGGCGCCAAGGACGCGGAGTAGAGAGTTTTTGATAAACAAACACTCCAAACTCTGCGAACTCGGTGCCTCTGCGGTGAATCCTTCTTTGCGAGAATCCCGTAAAAACGGGGTCAGGTCTAGCATTGTAGCAATGAAGATCCGATGTCAGGCTTGCCCAACTCTATTAACTTTGATCGTGGGGGGCGTGCCGCGACAGCCCGAGTGGATGCGCCGTAAAGTACAGGGTCTTTGAATAAAAGGATACTCCGAACTCTGCGCCTCTGCGGTGAACGCTTCTTTACAGGAATCCCAGAATAAGTACGGATAGCAACAGCTATTGTCACGCCACTTTTGCGGAAGCGGCGGTTCCCTTCGGGCCGCCGCTTTTTTTGGCAAGCGTCTCGTTGTGGTTTTCGGGCGCAGGTCTGAGAAACAGATACCTCTCTGAATGTCTCCTTTGTTTTTCAACTTCGGTTCGTCCTGCCGTCGTTGTCCGTGAAATTCCAGAGCTTGCTTGCCTCCAGCCTTTTGGGATAGAAAGCTAGGCGTTGAGCCTGTAAAAAAAAGGGCAAGGAGAAAAGTGCTAAAGAAAACAACTGTCGCTTTTGGTCTGAGAGCCACGATCTCAGTTAGGGAAATCATATTGGCGCCTCCAATTTTCACATTTTTATGCGGTTGGGACTTTTTTGAAGGCTCGGTGGGGCGCCGGTAGAGGTCGCAACGACATTCGGACCGATGTAGAATGTCACGGTTAGGAGGAGCAATAACATGGAGCCTGCGATGGAAAAGGAATTGCGCAAGCACCTCGAACAGCTTGGTCCCGAAGAGCAGCGTCGGGTCCTGGACTTTGCCCGCACGCTTGCCAGCGTCAAGGGGTGCGGTACCCCGGGAGAGTCGTTAATCCGCTTTGGCGGCGTAATCGACGCCGCAGATCTCGCTATCATCGCGCAGGCCATCGAAGAGGGGTGCGAGCAGGTCAATCCAGATGAGTGGTAAATTCCTGCTCGACACGAATATCGTCATTGCGATTTTCGCCAAGGACTCGGGTGTGACGCACCACTTAGCCCAGGCTACCGAAGTTTTCATACCATCGATCGCGCTAGGTGAACTCTTTTATGGTGCTCGCAAGTCGAATCAGGCTCATGCGAACATCGCCCGAATCGAGGAATTCGCAGCCGATACGGTTATCCTTGCCTGTGACGCGGCGACGGGACGGGAGTATGGTCGCATTAAGAACGACTTGCGAATCCGGGGTCGACCGATCCCAGAGAACGATATTTGGATTGCCGCCATTGCTATGCAGCATGGACTGACGGTGGTCTCTCGTGACGCTCATTTCGACGAGATAAGCGGGCTGGCCGTGGCGACCTGGTAAGACGGCCAACGTATCTAACTTCGCTTTAAGGCTTGGGGCTTGGTGTCAGACTTGTCCAACTTTATTAACTTTAGTAGTGGGGGTTCATGCCGCGCGATCTCCGAGTCCATGCGCCGTAAAGTCGAGGGTCTTTGAATAAAAGGATACTCCGAACTCTGCGCTTCTGCGGTGAACGCTTCTTTGCAGGATCGATCTATGGGGTCAGGTCTAGCATTGTAGCAATTGGGGTATTTGTTAGGTTCGCCGCACGGCCCGGCCGTTACGAATCGAATATCCCGGTGCTCTTTACCACGTGACCTCCCACGGGGACCGCCAGGAGCCTATCTTTGATGACGATCAAGCTCGCACGGCATTCTTGAATGTTCTGGGCGAGGTCGTTTTACGCTTTCGCTGGCAGTGCCATGCCTAGCGCTTGATGGGCAACCAGTACCATCTCATGATCGAAACCCCGGAAGGCAACTTGACCAAAGGGATGAGGTAACTCACCGGAATACACGCCGCGTGGAGGCTCGATGAGATTGGTGACCAATGTTCAGACCGGGACCAAGGCATACGGGCGGCGTATGAGACGGGGGCGTACAGTTACCAACAAATCGCAGAATATTTTGGAGTTCACTTTACGACGGTCGGGCGAATTGTGAGAGATTCCGCGCAGCGCAAGCAGGGCAGGGGCGCAAAGAAATAGACAACAATTGGTCTCGTGCTACATTGCTAGACCTGACCCCATCCTTTGGGGGATTAAACATTTTAGTTTGGGCGCTGCGCGGGCCAGAGGCGGCGATCGAAACGGCGGACGCTCTCAAGGCCGGTGAACCAGACCAGAACGTGCGATAAAACGAGAAGCGTCAGTGCCAAGCCGAACGACAAGAGATAGTTTCCCGTCGTGTCGTGGAAAACCCCGCCCAGCCAGGAGCCCAAGGCGCTGCCGATGCCGACGCTGACGGCCGATAGCCCGAAGATGGCGCCGAATCCTCGGCCCGAGAAGATGTCGGCTGAAATAGCCGAGAGGATGATCGCGCGCGAGCCGAATGCAATGCCGAAGAAGATGACGTAGAGGTAGAGAAGCCATGTTTGCGAAGAGTCCTTCGTCAGCATGAGCGCGGCGACTCCAATTGCCGCGCAAGCGACGTTGAGGGCGTAAGCCGTTGTCTTGGTGACGATATCGGCGATGAATCCGAACGCCACACGGCCGAGGGCGCTCACCAGACCCACGAACCCGAATATGCTCGCGGCGAAGAGGGCGTCGTAGCCGACGTCAACTACGTGTGCGACCTGGTGCGTGATGATGACGGTGGTCCCGGTGGCGCCCACGACTCTCGAAACGAAAACACCCCAGAATTGCAGGCTTCGCAGGGCCAAGTTAACGGACCATTCAGCATCCGGAGCGCTGGCCGCGGTTCGCGATCCGCTCAGATGAAAGGGGCCGCGGCGGTAGGTCGCCCAAACAACAGGCACGAGAAAGAAGAGGACCACGGCCGCCAATATCTGAAACGCACGAGGCCATCCCCATACGGAAATCATCCGCTGGATCAAGGGAACGAGTATCAAAATTCCCACCCCCACGGCACCGTACACGACTCCGAGTCCCAGCCCCCTGCGGGAGGAGAACCACTCGGAGACCAGAACGACGTGCGGCACCATCCCCATGGCGCTGAAGCCGAGAGCCGCAACAAAGCCAAAATAAAAATACAACTGCCACAGGCTATTTACCTGGCTGCAGAGAAAGAAGCCCGCCGCCATCAAGATGCCACCCGCGGCAACGACGGTACGCGGACCGAACCGATCGATGAGTTTGCCCACGATCGGCGACAGGATTGCGTCCACCACGAGGCTTACGGAAAACACGCCCGCCGTGACGCCTCGACTCCAACCAAAGGTTTCCAGCAGGGCGACGAAGAAAACACCGAACGACGAATGGATGCCGCGAATAAAGCCAAAGGTCAGTGACGCCGAGGCCGCGATGATGCCTTGTTGCGCTGAGGTAGGACCGTTCATGAGCTTGGGTGTATCTTCACAACTTATATTTGAGCGGCTGGGGAATTCAACAACTGTGGTTGATGGGCCAGAATTGGGCCACGGGGATCAACTGAGCTTCCGCGGACAATTCCTTCATAAGTTTTCAGTGGGATTGAGGCGTAGTTTGCAAACAAAAAGCGCATTTGCCGCCCTTTTCGTTTTCAAGCGAGCATCTAGTAGGATGCAATGCAGTTAGGATTTCCATCAGGAGAAAGCAGCGGCGGTTTACAAACACAAGTGGGCGCCGCTGTGGAACCCTTAGACAATGGCTCTATTTGGTTGGAAGGCAAGGCATCTCGCCGATCTTCCCCATTTGCGAGAAGGTTGACAACGGACCGGCAACTGAAGAGAATCCGTCAAGTCCATGAACTCTAGAGGCCGTCATTCGCGAACCTTTTCGTTCACCGGTTAGCCCTGCAGGGAATACAGCATGCACGCCCACTATCTGCAGCACGTTCCATTTGAAAGCCTCGGCAGCATTGAGCCATGGCTTAGATCAGCCGGATACCAGATCACGAATACCCGGTTTTTTCTCACGACGGAGCTGCCGGATCTTCAGGGGATAGATCTACTCGTTGTGATGGGCGGTCCCATGAGCGTCAACGATGAAGTCGAGTTCCCGTGGCTTGTCCAGGAGAAGCAGTTTATTCGAAACGCCGTAGAGTCCGGCAAATCAGTTTTGGGTGTCTGTTTGGGCGCGCAACTTATTGCGAGCGCGATGGGCGCCCGGGTGTTTCCGAATCGGGTAAGAGAGATTGGCTGGTTTCCGATAGAAGGGGGTTCTTCAGTTGAACGGTCCACGTTCCGCTTCCCGCTGTCAGTGGAGGTATTCCACTGGCATGGCGAGACTTTCGACTTGCCGTCTGGAGCGGTCCGCCTTGCGAGAAGCGAAGGCTGTGAAAACCAAGCCTTTCAGCTTGGCCGGTCGGTTATCGGACTGCAGTTCCATCTGGAAACCACGCCAGAAGCGGTGCGGGAAATTGTCACCCACTGCCGCGCGGAATTGACGCCTTCGAGATATGTGCAAGCCGAAGCAACCATACTCGCGGCGCCGCCTGGGAAGTACCGGGTTGTCAACCAACTGATGGGCAAGGTGCTTTCGTTTTTAACCCGCGCCGATGGCTAACGCGGCGCTCGATGGGATAATGTTTTCGCTGCACCGAAAATCAACGGTAAGCCTGGTCATGCAAACGGTTAGCAAATGCCAAAGAGAAAGAATGACACAGGCAGAGTGGGCGCCGCACTGGTTTTTGCAGCCGGGATATCGGGCCTTAAGGCTAATGTGGTATCCTTGATGCGGCATTTCGTCGTTGCTTGAAACTTGTTCTTACGTCAGGCGCAAAGGCCATGGAACTCTCCATTCTAATTGCGAGGATCGTTTCGGTGGTTTATCTGTCGGCCGCCCTGGGCGCGGTCGTCAGTCGGGATCACTATCGCAGAGTGCTTGACGATGTGTTCCAAAACGCCGCACTGACCTACTTCATGGGATTCACGGCGGTCATTCTCGGAAGCATCATGGTGAACTACCACAACGTCTGGGTGAAGGACTGGACCGTTCTGGTAACTATCTTGGGCTGGTTGACCCTGGTGAAGGGGATCCTTCTCATTACTTTCCCGAGGTTTGTGCAAAGCTATTCCAAGCCGATTTTGTGCGGCGAGGGCCTTCACTATTTTCCATATCTCGCGGCTTTCGTCGGGCTCTTGTTCGGATACTTCGGCTTTGTTCATTGAACCCGGATTCCGCTGTTGAGATTGACGGCCTGTGCCGAGCGAGGGACGAGCCCGGAGCGGCGAAAGCATAAGAATGGAAAATTTCAATGCTTATTGTGGT
>JBFJNS010000198.1:0-5822 GCA_041618055.1 Binatia bacterium | reverse complement strand
GAAGGGCGCCTTTTGGGAATGCCCTCGGTGTTCGTTCGCACCACCGGCTGTAACCTGCGCTGCAGCTGGTGCGATACACCGTACACTTCCTGGAATCCAGAGGGAAAAGATTGGAGTCTTGAACATATCTTAAACCGGGTTAAAAAGTATCCTACCCGCCATGTCGTCATTACCGGTGGCGAGCCCTTTCTCGCCTCAGAACTTGCGGAACTGACCGCCCGGCTCAAAGAGATCGGTGCCCATATTACGATTGAAACTGCGGCGACGACATTCCGACCCGTCTTTTGCGATCTGGCCTCTTTGAGCCCCAAGCTGTCGAATTCGACTCCATGGCAAAGACAACGAGGACGGTTTGGCACCATGCATGAGGAGCGGCGAATTAACTTGCCCGTAATTCAGAGATTTATTGCCGATTACGATTACCAGCTCAAATTTGTCGTCGAGCAAAAGACGGACTTCGTCGAAGTTCAAGAGATCTTGAACAAATTGCACGGAGTCGACTCATCGCGTGTGCTAATCATGGCGCAGGCGACACACAGGAAAGAGCTGCGCGAAAAGGCTCAATGGATCGTTGAGCTGTGCAAGAAACACGGCTACGGATACTCCCCCCGCCTCCACATTGAGCTATTCGGGAACCGGCGCGGGCTCTAGTCTCTAGTCTTGCCCCATCGATTGCTGAGTCTAAATCGTCTCAGTTGGCCGGAGATTTCGGGGACACGACGCTATGCGCCAGCCGCGGGTCTCCGCCGGGCGTGGTCCGTTGTTGGAGCCCCGGCGCGTCCAGATTGCCAACTATGGCCGGTGCAAGGATCTTCAGAAGCGTTACCGGCAAAGCACTGGTGAACCGATAATTGCCCGCTTCGCGCCCTTGGACGTAGGCGGTGACCACGCCGAAGTAACGGTCGCCAATATAAAAGACGAAGGCTGCCGTACGATTCGTTGCGCGCGACGTAAGAACTCCGCCGTGGCGATTGAAGGTTTCAAACCGATTGTCCCCTGAGCCCGTTTTACCGCCGACCGTAATGGCTGTGCCGTCCGCGAGCTTGAAAACCCCGCTCAGACGGCGGGCGGTGCCCTGCTCGACGACCTCGGCCATTGCTTTTCTCGCCGTTTTCGCCACTTCCGGCGCTAAAACCCGCTCCCCTTGATCCTGTTTCGGCTCGATAACGCTTTCATAAGGGGTGGCGCGGGCAAAATGAACCCGGGTAAGGCTGATGCTCCGTCTGCGAATGCCGTCGTTGACCAGGATGCCGATCAGTTCAGCCAGCGCCACCGGACGATCTGAGGAGTTGCCAATGGCCGTTGCGTAGGATGGGACCATTGTCTTGAAAGGGAATCCGAGGCGTTGCCAGTAAGGAGCCATACGGGCAAAAGCATCCTTCTCTATGCGAATCCGCAGTCGAAGGTCTTGAGCCCGGCGGTTACGCGGGTTGAGCAGCCACGCAGAACCCAGGCGACGGGCCTCGGTGCTGCGCGCGTATAACTGTTCCCACGACAGATCGGAATTCGTGCGGTATTCGCCGGCGCACCAGAGTTCCAAAGGGTGCACGGACAGAAGATACGCATAATCGACAAGGGTGAGCCGGGGATTTTGGTATGCGTGAAACAATTTTGACACCTCGTCCGCCGTGCCGGCTGCTAGATGCTGCCGAAGCCAAGCCGCCAGGGCCTGCTCGTCGGTTCCGATGCGCCAGGCAAAAAAGAGAATAGCCAATCGGCGGTTTGTGTTGCCCTTGGCCCCGATCAAACGGGTGACGATTAAGTCTTCAGTTTGGCCCCCGTAGCCTTGGAAAGCACGGCGCAGCACCGCTCGGGCTTCTTCCTCTGCGATCTCGCGCAGCATCCGCTGGCGGTCCGCCTGGTCGGGTTGCGTGAGCACCGCATCTGCATCGTAGGGCAACCGCGCACGGTGATAGCTCACGAGATCTCGCATGAGGCGGATGAAGACGAGGTTGGTGGAATTGCGAAACGCCTCGCGGAGGGCGAGAATGCGTCCATTGTCGTCGGCGTCGAAGTTCTCGAAGTTGTGCAGCCCGCCACCGGTGAAAAAGGCTTCGTAAGGGCTGGCGGAGTAACGACGCTCCATGGCTCGCTGGAGGAATAGCTCCAGCCCGATTCCCTGTTCCTTTTGCAGCGTTTCGATGGCCCACCGGCTGAGGGGATCGCGCGCTTGTGCGGCCCTCTGTTTCAATTCTTGGAGATCGAGAATGCGCAGGTCCCTGTGCAATTCGGCCACGATTTCGAGATAATGGGTTAGTGTGCGCAGCTTTGCCGTGCTTCCCAGTTCAAGTTTGACGCTCTTGTTAAAATCGAAAGGCGTGGCGAGGTTGTCTGCCTGCACGCGCACTAGATTTCCATGCGGGGTCGATTGCATGAGCAAAAAGGAATAGACCACCTTTGCAGGGTCGGTGTTCTCCAAAAGTCGCTCGCCATCTAATCCGTATTGTTTGATTACAGCCGGATCCGATAAGGTGTGGAGGAAAGCAGTGATCTTCTTTTGCAAAGGAACATCGATGGTGCTTTGTACCTCCAAATGAAGGCGATTGAGATCATAAAAATTTCCCACCCCGAGTAGCTCCATCATCGTGGTGCGAATCGCATTGGCGGTCTTGTTCTTCCCTGAGGAAGCCTGAGGGGGAAGCGGCGCGGCGGGCAGAAATTTGATCGGTGTCACCTGCAGCGCGGTGGCGAATTGCCAGTCGATAAGTCCCTCTTTGGCCATCAGGCGCGTAAACTGATTCACCTTTTCTTCCAGCGAAGCGCGCTCGTCGACCAAAAAAACCGACGGTGCACGCACCGAGATCAGCAGCGTCAGTACATGCTTGAAGGCGCGCAATTTTTCGCTCGTCGTCGCCGGAGCATTGAGGGCACGAACCACGTCGCCCAAGGCCAGCCCGAACCACGCATAGAGCCCTTCGCCCAATCCATGGATCTCGCCGTAAGAAGGCGCAGCGGCTAAGGGAACCGTATTGAGATAGTCTACGATGATCCGTGCTTTCCAGGCGCGGGTATTCGTGCCGGCACGATAAGCTTTCAGGCTCGCCCCGATGACTTGGCGAAACTTTTCAGTCGGGGACTCCGTGCGCCCGTTGGGGGAGTGGCGAAATTTTTCTAATTGAACGGCAAGCGTGCTCCCTCCCTCGACAGAGACCGGTAGATTAAGCTTGTAGCCGATATAGAGCGCTCCGGCCTTTAATAACCGGTCCCATTCAATGGCCGGGTTTTCACGCGGAAAACTCCAGCGGCTCAGACCGCGATTTTCCAGGAATAGTAGCGTCTTGACCAGAAGCGGCGGCACATCGTCTATCTGCGCGAACAGGAATTCCGATTGGGCATGGCGAAACAAAGGGATGCCATCGGCCCCTTGAATCTCGATGCCGGTTTCGGGCGGTTCCACGTAGGGCGGAGAGATTCCGCGGTGAATGAGGTCGATCATCGTCTCCGACTGTTCGGCCTGCCGCGTTATCCCGTAGCCTTGTTTCTCCAGTCGCGCCAGAAAGACGGGGAGCTTCGAATAACCGCGACGGTCATCAAACGGCGCAGAACGAGGAAAGGCGATCCTCGCACTAGACCCCGCCGCGATTTCATAAACGAGCCGGTTGTTGGTTCGGGTAAAGAGCCAGGATTGGAGTAGCGAGGTTTGACTCTCGACCACTATGAAGCCGATTAGCGCCAGCGGTACGAGTGCCAACCACAGCCACCGCCTGAGCCGCTTCTTTCCGATGTAAGAAAATAGACGGTTGCTGAGCGAAGCCTCCGGGGCGATCTCGGAAGGAATGGGATTGATGTTCATGAGGGCATTAATTTAAATAATACCACAAGTACTGCAGAAAACTAATAAGCATTTTTCGCGTCTGATGCATAAAGGAGCCGGGGCACCTGACCGCGTTCAAGCCCTTCTTGCTGGCAAGCCGAACATTCTAAGGACGTACCATAAGCCAAGAACTTTTTTATTAACCCCACACGGCTTACGAAATTGAGAACGCCGTGCTGTCATGACTTTCGTTTCTTCTTGTGTTTTTTTGGTGTTGAGGTAATGGGTATGGCGAGTTAAACTTGCTCGCCTCATATGCAGGAGGTGATCAAGGAGCGCTAAGATGATGAAAATTGACGATTTGCATGCGCTGGTCAGGCAACGGCGAAGCGTGCGTGGGTATGACGAGAACCGTCCAGTATCCGATGAGGCGATCAGGGCCATTCTCGATTGCGCGCGCTGGGCGCCGTCGGGCGGAAATGGCCAACCCTGGGAATTCATTGTTGTTCGCGACCGTGCCACTCGTCACAAGATCGCGGATTGCTATTTGGAGCAACTGGAACAGAAACGTCAGATGGATCTGGCCGTGCGTGGCACGGCAAGAATGACGGGTGACGGGTTTCGCCACGCCCCCGTTCACATCATTGTCTTGGGGGACCCGAGAGTGAAAGAAGCTTATCCAATAAGAACCAAGATGGAGAAAGCCGAATCCCATTTTGTTACAGGCCTGGCCAACGCCACCCTGCTGATTCATCTCGCCGCGGCATCTCTGGGCCTGGCCTCGCAATACGTGAGCGATGCAAATTCCCCCTTCCTGGAAACTATGCTCAAAGTGCTGTTGGGAATTCCCGAGCCGCTCCGAATCTATCACCTTGTTCCCGTTGGTTATGCAAAGTCGCTTGTGGCCGCACCACCGCGCCGCGGGTTGGAAGTAATGATTCATGATGGGAAGTACGACATGAAGAAATTTCGCGACGACAAGGCTCTGGAAGATTTTATCCGCACCCTGACTTTACAGGGAAGCTACGGGAAAGGTAAAGGCTAGGCATTGATCGACCCGGGCGTGGACTGACACCGTAATATACGGGAAGGCTCTGCGGAGTCCATGATTGAGGAGTGCACATGAGCGGCCATCGAATCAAGGTCATGTACGGCAAGTTAGAAGGCACGGAGGGCAAATTTGCCCGCGACCCGAGCGGTTATCTGTCCATCGAGGCGGGGATCTTTCAGAAACATGGAATCGATGTCACGTGGGAACATGTGCAGGGGACGGAAGAACGCTATAGGAGGCTTGGAACGGGCGAAGCCCATATTTCGATGGTGGTTGGTCGGGCGGCGCTCGTCCATTATCTCGCTTCAAGGCGAACCCGAATTCTTGGCTGCGCCATGAACGGATGCTCTTACTATCTCGTTGTAGACGCCGGGATTGAAGATCTGCGAAAACTCAAGGAAAAGGGCGTTGGCTGTCGGGAGTCACCGGCGCGCGATGCCCCACTGGCCGAAACGTTTCAAACGGAGGCAAAGTTGCGACCAGGCGATGAGATCGCTGTGCAATTACGAGAGAGCGACCAACAGGTTTTCGAATTGCTTACCAGCGGTCAGGTGCAGGGAGCGTTGCTCCCGCGGCCCTACGCTTTCCTTGCCGAAGAGCGGGGATTCAAGAGAATTCAGAATTGGCCCGACATCGTGGATGACCCGCTCCCCATAACGATCGAGACCAATGAGGCTTTGTGGCAAAAGATGAACAACGAGTTTGCCACGTTCCTAAAGGCGCACAGCGAAGGAATCCGTTATCTCAAGGCGCATCGTGAGGCCACCCTCCGCCTTCTGGAAAACCGTTTCGGCCACTCCCAGTCCTTGGCCGCGAAGACTTTCGACGACTACCTCATCTGCCTGGACGAGCGCCTGACTGTGGATTTCCATCAGCTGCGAAAACTTGTAGCGCAAGTAGAGCCAGAAGTCAGAGGGCGCGTAGATCAGGTGGCCTCCGAGTGGGTTGTGCCTGGAGCATTGAGGCCATAGGGGGGATCACGACCGTAGGTGCTGCAAGGGGGACGCCGATCGGCTT
>JBFJNS010000197.1:0-5844 GCA_041618055.1 Binatia bacterium | reverse complement strand
TGTCGGATACGTTCTTCAAGGAACTCAAGCTGCCCCACCCGGACCGTTTTTTAGGCGTGGGTTCCGGGAGCCACGCCGAGCAGACCGCAAGGGTCATGGTTGCTTTCGAGCGGGAATGCCTCCGGCAACCTCCTAATCTTGTGATCGTAGTCGGGGATGTCAACTCGACGATGGCATGCGCGATTACGGCGAAAAAGCTAGGCATCCCAGTGGCCCACGTGGAGGCGGGGCTTCGAAGCCGGGACTGGACGATGCCGGAAGAAATCAACCGTGTTGTGACCGACGCCGTGTCCGATCTTTTGTTTACGCCTTCGCGCGACGCAAACGACAACTTGCTGAAGGAAGGGGTTTCGGGAGAGCGCATTCACTTCGTCGGCAATGTGATGATTGACTGTTTGCTGAATTTGCTTCCCGTGGCCGAGCAGCGGGACCCGCTGCGCCGTTTCTGCGTCGAGCCGGGACGTTATGCGACTTTAACCCTGCACCGGCCGAGCAACGTCGACGACCCGGAAGTGTTAGAGGGTATACTGGGCGTTCTGGCAGAGGTCTCTCATAACCTTCCTATCGTATGGCCGATTCATCCGCGGACGCGCAAAAATCTCGACAAGTTCGGTCTGTTGCGGCATATCGACAGATGGGTGGGCCTGAAGCTGTCGCAGCCAATCGGTTACCTCGACATGGTTGCCTTGAATCGACGAGCGCGTCTGATCATCACGGATTCGGGCGGCCTGCAAGAGGAAGCGACGATTCTTCGCGTCCCGTGTGTCACTTTGCGCGACAATACAGAGCGCCCGGTGACGGTGGAGGTAGGATGCAATCAGGTCGTGGGGAACCGGCCGGAGGGGGTCCGATCGGCGATATCTGCTATCTTGGGCCGCGCCGGACATGAAATCAGCACTCCGGAACTCTGGGATGGGCGCACAGCGGAGCGGATCACGGACACCTTGTTGAGCTTGCACGCGGAGGGGCCGCACGTCCGCCTCCCGACAATCAGCAGCGGGCTCAGCGCAGCGAACATAGGGGCGTGAGCGGGTCCGTCGATTCGATCATTTCTTATTCCCCCGATTGCGTTTGTGTTATTTTGTGGTCGAAATCCGTGTGCGGCGAGCAGACTGCATCGGGCAATCGATTCGCAAAGCAACAGCATGGCCTAAATCCTACCACCAATTCTCTCCCCCCACGCCTTGGTTTACCGTCCATAACATCACTTATTACGACGCGGCGCTCTGGAGTGTTGTAAAAGAACGCCGACACTAGACAGACCCATGGTGGCGCGATCGATAAAAAAACTGGTTAGCCGCGTGCGACGGCCGTCCATCGCCAGAGCCGAGGATCGCAGGGACTCCCGGGGGCTCCCCGAGCATGACCCAGGCATTGACAGGGCGATCGACGAAGCCATGTCCTGGCTTTGCCGGGCCCAGGATTGTTCCACGTCCCAAGATGGTGGGGTGGCCCGGCATTACAGCTTATCCGATGGTTGGGGACCTTCGTACCCGGAAACCACTGGGTATATCGTTCCTACCATGCTCGCCTACGCCAAACATGGAACTTGGTCGAGCGTGCGGGAGCGCGCCCGGCGAATGCTCGATTGGCTCGTTTCCATACAGCTATCTTGCGGCGGATTTCAAGGTGGAAAGATCGGTTCGAGCCCTGTTGTCCCGGTCACTTTCAACACCGGCCAGATTCTCCTGGGCCTAGCAAGCGGCGTGTGTGAGTTCGGGGAGTACCGAGAAGCCATGCGCCGGGCGGCCGACTGGCTCGTGAGCACGCAGGATTCAGACGGTTGCTGGCGCAAACATCCAACCCCCTTCGCGGCGCCCGGGGAAAAAGCCTATGAAACTCACGTGGCCTGGGGCCTGTTCGAGGCGGCCCGGATGGAGCCAGACCGGCCTTACGCTCAAGCCGGAGCAGCGAACGTAAACTGGGCGTTAAGGCACCAACGAGAAAACGGTTGGTTCGAGGACTGTTGCCTCACGGATGCATCGCAGCCATTGACGCACACCATCGGCTATGTCCTGCGCGGCGTTGTCGAGGCGTATCGGTTCACTAACGAGGATTCTTATCTGCGCGCTGCCATCCGCACTGCAGACGGCCTTCTTACCGCGAGTGGAAAGGACAGATTTTTGCCGGGCCGCTTGTCAGCCGGTTGGCGGGGTACCGTGGACTGGGCCTGTCTCACGGGCACATCGCAGATCGCCCACTGCTGGCTCATGCTTTACCAATACACGCAGGATGTGCGCTATCGCGATGCGGCATACGCCGCCAATCGGTATGTGCGACGAACAATGAAGATCGACGGGCCGCTGGAAACTCGCGGCGCCATAAAGGGCTCCTTTCCCGTCTCAGGCGAGTACGGAGCTTATCAATACCTCAACTGGGCATGCAAATTCTTCATCGATGCCAACATGCTGGAAAGAGAGATCAGACAGAGGGAAGAACAGGGGAAAGGCTTAGGTTTAGGCTTAGGTTCAGGCTGAGGTCTAGGCTTAGCCCCGGCTGCGCAGGTTTAAGTTAAGGTTTAGGCTCAGGACTTCCACCTCAACGTTAACCTCGACCTGAACCTCAACCTAATCTTATGTACGCTTCCTTTGAAGATATGCCCGTGTGGAAAAGGGGTATGGATTTAGCGGAACAGGTATTCGCGATTACCGAGAAACTACCGCAAAAAGAGGATTACGGGTTAACCTCGCAGATCAGACGTTCAGCTTTATCCGTGCCCGCAAACTTGGCAGAAGGTTTTGGTCGCAAGCATAGCAAGGACAAATTAAACTTCTACTACGCGTCCCGGGGCTCATTGGCGGAAACGAAAAGCCACCTGGTTTATGGTTTGCGGGTGGGATACTTCAAACAGTCTGAATTCGCTTCTCTAGAGCAGTTGATCGAAGTCATCTGGGCAGAGCTGAACCGCTTAATCAACTCGTTTTCGCACAAACCATGACCTCGGCGTCGTAGGCTCAACCTTAACCTCAACCTAAACCTAAACCTCAACGTAAACCTAGTCTCGCCCATGCGCTTTCGTCTCGCGGTAATCGCCTCGATTTGCCTACCAGCGGTGGTGGTTCTGTCCCTCTGGATCCCTGTGTTTGATCACTATTACGTGCCCAGAGTGACAATCCCGGACGACGTCCTTGCGCAGGCGCGGACATCCCCTGCTGAAGAGATACTTCAAGAGTTGAGCAGTTTTCGCTTTTTCCATGATGAGCGCGAAGATCATGAGAGTTTGATCCGTTCTGCGGGGAAGATGCTCGAAGGCGTGCTGGAGGTCTCGTGGTTGCCGAAACGAAACATCGGCCTGCCTTTCGACCCGAACGACCTCGACCGAGGCCAGGGGCAATTATTTATCGCCAGCTTCGGCATCCCAAGATTTCTCCTCAGCGCTTATGAGGTCAGCGGCAGAGAGGAGTTCTTGCGGGCCGCCAGGGATGCAATTGTCGCTTGGGCCGGGTTCGAGAATAGCGCCTGGCTGCCCAGGGGGCTTTTATGGAACGATCATGCGGTCTCGGAGCGCGCGTTGGTGCTTGCCGAGTTCTGGCGTCTTTATCGTCGGCATCCGGACTATCAGCCCGAAATGGCAAAAGTCGTATTGGAACTGTCGTCTCGTTACGGAAGGTTATTGGCCCGACCCGATCACTTTACGTTCAATACAAATCACGGCGTCGTGCAGAATCTGGCGCTGTGGCACTTGTCGCTGGCGTTTCCCGCGTTGCCTGGCATCGATGATTACAAGCGGCTAGCCCTTCGAAGAATGGACGAGCAAATGGCTTTCTACGTCAGCGACGATGGAGTTGTCCTGGAGCATTCTCCCGGCTACCACGCCGTCGGACTTCGGCTCATCTCGATGGCGATGAGGTACTTAACCCTTCTCGATATGAGTATTCCGGAGAAGTGGATTGCGAAATACAACCGCGGCAAGCTCGTTTTCGCAAGTTTCAGGCGTCCGGATGGCTCCTTGCCGGTCTTCGGCGATACCATAAGCCGCGCGGGCGATGCGGGAGTCCAAATTACCGATTTGAATTCGGAAGGGAAGGCGGCGCCGCTGAAACATGAGAAGGTTTGGGCGCCTGAAGCCGACCATAGCCTATACCCGGCTGCGGGGTATTCCGTGTGGTGGAGCGGTTTAAACAGTCACCGCGATTTCAATCAGCAGGCGCAGACGGTCGTCGCGTGGTCCCACTTTCCCGGGCAGGCTCACAAGCACGCGGACGAAATGAGCCTGTCAATCTGGGCGGGCGGGCAAAATTGGTTGACGAATGTCGGTTATTGGCCTTACGGCAAGAAGGGACGATCCGAGGCGGTGTCGTGGATCGGATCAAACGCAGTGCACCTGGTAACGGAAGGACCCGATACCCAAAGAGAGACGAAGTTGCGTTATCATGGCTGGTCGGATACAGCGGTGTTCATCGATCTGGAGAGAAGCACGGCCGCTGGACACAAACTTCGGCGGCAGGTGTTCTGGAAGAAACCGAACTTCTGGCTTGTTCTGGACCATGTGAAGGCCGGTGAGAACTTACGGGCCCGCACCGTCTGGAACACGTCTCACGATGTCAATCTTAGTAAAGGCTCAATCCCTTATTCTTTCGAGCTCCAATCGCAAAAAGGCAGCGGCGCTCTGACGGGCTTTTTCTTCAGTTCGGAAGATTCTAAGGTTACTGCACTCGTCGGCAGCTTTTCGCCCTTCGCCGGATGGGACGTCCCTGGGGACATAATGCCGGCTCCGGCAATCATGGTCGAGCAACCGGCAGCCGATTCCTGGTCCGGAGTCGCCTGGTCATTGCATAATGGCACTGGCGCGGACATTGAGATCTCAGAACGCCCCCGCACGACTCGCTGGGATGGCGCGGACCGCTGGGAAGTTCTGATTGCAGCCCGCAGCAGCCCTCTAACGATTCAGCGCGAGGGAGACAAACTTTTCGTCAACGGCAAGGTGCCCGAAGTGCTTCAACTCAGCGTGGAGCCGGCTTCTTCCTCCCGATACGAAGCGATTCGAAAAAACTTTCTCAGGACGGCCTCTCAGTATCCGGAATTCAAAGAGTACTTTAGCAAACGAATCACGGTGACACTTCTTGTGTTGCTCGCGTTTGCCCTGCAGGAAGGGCTGTTCTTTCTTTACCGCAGAAAAGCCGGCCGTCACTACACGGTCCTTAGATACTTTTCTGTGCTCGTGTGGTGCACGGGAGTGGGCTTCGGGGTTTATTTTAACGAAATCCTGGAATCGCTGAGCCGCCTTCGGCTTTCTTAATGTCAGGAGGTGTTCACCGCAGAGCTGCAATCTTAACCTCAACCTGAACCTTAACCTTCGCCCGTGTCCTGTCCGAGATCTTCTCCTGAGAAACGTCGAAAGCCAGCAACGTAAACCGAACCGTACACCGCGAACTATGAACCCGAACTTCGAACGTCGTATCTCGAACTCTCTTCAAATCTCGACCTAAAGCTAAACCTTAACCTGTTCAGTTCTCGTTTTCTTGTTAGAAAGGCCTGAAACCACCAACAGACCGCGCTTCGAACTTCGAACCTCAAACTATCTCGAAACTTCGAGCCTCTGATATCCGACCACAACCTCAACCTTGACCTTAACCTTAACCTAAATAAGACCATGGTTGACACCATCGACAACTTGCGCAGCCGGACGTTGGAAGGTGAAACGGTTGAGCCATTGCGGCCGAAGTCTCGCATGGCAACCGTAGTTCGCCTCATTCGAACGGCCTGGCGGAAATTTACAAGATCCCTTTATCATCGAGAAGTGGTTATTATTTCCGGAAGAGTCATTGCAGACGGCCGTTCTCTCGACTTGAGCGGGCTCGATCCAGGATTGGAAGCCATCGTGGTGGAGCGCCCCGAAGGTCT
>JBFJNS010000196.1:0-5860 GCA_041618055.1 Binatia bacterium | reverse complement strand
TGGCATACACCGCGAGCGTCGCCGATTTGTATCGGCGTGCCGCCACGTACGTGGATAAAATCTTAAAGGGCGCAAAGGCCGCCGAACTTCCCGTGGAGCAGCCAATTAAATTCGAGCTGGTCATCAATCTCAAGGCCGCCAATCAAATCGGCCTGACGATTCCGCCCAACGTGTTGGCGCGGGCGGATAAGGTGATTCGGTGACTAAAGGAATCCGGGGCGTGACGCCAGGATTCAACTGAATCAATCCCATAAACGGAATGGCTCTCACGGGCGATTGTGTCGTAGTGAATACGGGAAAACCGCCGCGATGGAGGCCATGAAATGGAGAGCTTTGCCGGCGCAGGTTTACGTAAGAGAATGACCCAAAAGCAGCGTAGGATTGATTTGAATTCTCCTACAGCGCAATCCTATGAGATTTGACTGAAGCGTCGTACAATCCCATCCTACGGCAAGATTATTCGAATTTTCGAGTTAGAAGAAGGTTTTTCGCAGGTCGTAAACGGCGACAGTTTGATATCGGCATTTTGTGCTGTTTTCGTGTCCCAGCTTTAATGAGATTTTTCGATCAGACATTTGTTGCTAATTCGCACAGGCTTTAGTCCTCCGCGTTATAACCTGATTATGCCCGACGCCGCCTGCTTTTACCCAATCGCTTCGGCTCGGATTCAAGTTAAAACCTATCCAGTCAATTTAATTGCAGTTTGTTTTGAGCAATTGACTTGGATTCGGCAAAAGAAATAGGCTCAAAGGAGATCAGGCCTAAAAGTTTTGTTTAAAGGTACACTGGTTCGGTAATCTTTTCTCTTACACTACCTCGTTACGTTGAGCGGAGGACAGGTTATGAGTTTTGATCCCCAAGCTTATAAATTGGCAATAACCGAAGAGTGGGGGCGAGCGGCGCAGGGGTGGCATGACTGGATTCCGAAGATAAACGAGTGGCTGCACGACGCAACCGAGAAGATGCTTGATGGAGCCGAGGTTCAATCTGGCAGTCGAGTGATCGATATTGGCGCTGGCGACGGCGGTCAATCAATAGCTGCCGCCACACGTGTGGGTGCGTCGGGTGAAGTACTTGCCACCGACATAGCACCCGAGTTCGTCAAGATCGCCAACGCCGTTGCTACGCGCATGGGTTTGCAGCAATTACGGGCCCAGGTGATGGACGCTGAAGCATTAGAAATCCCGGAAGGATATTTCGACTCTGCGATATGCCGTCTTGGACTCATGTACCTTCCATCATTGGCAATAAGCTTGTTAGGGATTCATCGCGCATTACGACCTGGCGGTCGCGTCTCAGCGATTGTATTTACGAGTGCAGAAAAGACCCCGTTTTTTTCCATACCCGTCTCGATTATTCGGAAACGGCGTGGTTTACCACCACCGAGCCCAGGTGAACCTGGTCCATTTAGCCTCGGCGCACAAGGCATGTTAGCTGGACGGCTTCGCGAGGCTGGATTTTTCGATGTGCAAGAGCAATTCGTAGAGGCTCCCTTGCGCTTTGCGTCGGTTGAAGAATGCTTGAAATGGCGTCGTGAAGCTTCGGGCACAATGCAAGAAATGTTGAGAGGCTTGGATGAGGAGACCAAAGCAGGTATTTGGGCTGAGATAGCCACCGTGATGCGACGATACGAAACAAGCGAAGGCTTTGAATCACCTTGTGAGCTTCTAATATGCTCCGCTCGCAAATGATTGGGGAGATTCGGGAATGTCGGTGGACGACGCCGCGAGGAGCTGATTCCTGCCGTTAATCCCCCAGAATTGAACCGTATTCTCCGTCGACCCGATCCTGTGAGCTTTGCCAGTTGCGTCTATCTGTTCAATCTCGGCAATAGCGATACTCACAACGCGCTTCTTCCTAAACTGGTTTGACATTATTACCTCATCCCTGATAGCGGGGTAATCACCAACTCCTTCAGTAACTGGCTCCTATTATCGATCAAGATCGACGAGGGAGCACGTTATGGTTCCTCGCCGGAACAGCCTCACGAGAATTGTTTAAAGCCAGCCGCTTTGGCATTTGTGTCGCCAGGTGTCCTGGCTTTTTTGTTTCCTGAGTTTGAGTGAAAGGAGCACACCGGTATGGAAACAATAAAGAGGCGTGAAGGACTGGCCTTGTCGATCCTCGTTGCGCTGACACTTTCAGTGACTCTGAGTCCGATTGGCCCATCGGTCAACGCACAGGAAACGGTTTTCGTTGTGTCTGGCCAAAGGAAATCTGATCGCGTCGAGATCAAGGGTGCGGAAAAGCGAAAGGCGGAGGCGCTCGCTCGCATACTCAGGGACGCCGGCATCGATGTCATTTATACAATCGGCCGCAGTCTGGCGGCACAAACCGCTGGGCCGACCGCAAAAACTTTGAACTTGAGGGTGAATAATCTCCCTAGGAATCATGCTGCCATCGATGATTTGATTCGCCGCCTGCCCACCGAACACGCCGGAAAGAGGGTGCTGATTATAACAGTCGGTCCAGGACCTATGCCCGGAGAAGGACTGCCCCTCCTCAAGGGCCTGGGGGTATCCGACCAAGATATTTGGAGCAGACGTTCGGACCATCTGATGGTGATCATACCGGACGAGGGCAAAGAACCGTTGGTTATAAAGATGAGGTGGTAACGGGGCGCGTGAGATTTGTCTGATGCGTCGTACAATTCAATCCTACGCCGAATTGCCCATTTTTCCCCTCGACGAATGCTGTTTGCCTGCTACTGCAAACAACACTTTTCATTGCTCCCGCCTTGTGACAAAAGTGTCAAGAACGAGGGAACAAAGAACAGAGTCGTGGCATCTCGCCCACCTGACCGCTCTCTGGCGGAGCCGACTGGCACAACAGTGGGTTTTTCGTCAAGCAGGAAAGGGTTTGACGCCTCTGCCGGGCCTGCGCTATGAGCTTGGTCATAGAAAAAGGTGGTTTAAAACGACTATCCTTAGCGGCATCTCCTTGCCTGTCGCCGGTTGATGCGGCGGAACCGGTAATGTGCAAATCAACCCCATGCATAGTAAAGGATCGGCGTTTTTCGAGCGCGGGACCCCTTGCCCATGCCACTTCGGGATAGGTGTCAATGGCAACAGGGCTCCTCGCCGCTTTCCTTCCGGGCGCTATTGCGCTTGGGCCGACCTTCAACCCCGGTAGACGCGCTATGCTGCCCATGCAGAATATTATTCGATGTGCAATCCGTTTGCCGTACGCCATCTATTTGTAAGGATCGTTCATATGCCCCCGACAATCTTTCCCACTGGTGTCACGATTTACGATCCGGCGAAGGCTCACGGCTGCTTCGTCGGCTATGACGGGCGGGATGGCCATGCGCGTCTGATCGACATGAACGGCAACGAGGTCAAGGTCTGGCCATACTGCGGCATGCCGCCGGAAATGATCGATCCCCGGCTGGCCGGCGGTGAAAAAGGCCACGTGATCCTGCAAGGGGAGCGCCATGCCTTCGACAATGAGACCCTGCTGGAGCTCGACTGGAGCGAACGGGTGGTGTGGCGCTGGGGCGAAAAGGCGCCCGGCGGCAAGGTGCAGCAGAGCCACGACGTCGCCCGGCTGGAAAACGGCAATACCCTTGCGCTTTGCCGCCTGCCGCATCGCGTACCCGCCATTTCGGACGAGCCGATCGTGGATCAGGCCTTTTACGAGGTGACGCCCGACGGCGACATCGCCTGGCAATGGGCGTCAAGCGATCACATCGACGAGTTCAAGCTTTCGCCGGAGCAGCGGGCGCTTCTCTTCAGCAACAGGATGCGCCCGCGCCGGACCGGTCTTCTGGCGCTCAATAACATGTCGCCGCTGGGACTCAACAGGTGGTTCGATGCCGGCGACCAGCGCTTTCATCCCGACAACATCATGACCTGTTCGCGCGACGGCAATTTCGTTGCGATCATCGCCAAATCGACCGGTGAGGTGATTTGGCAGATGGGTCCGGATTATCCCGGCGCCTATGACTTCTCCCAAAAGGCGTTTATCGGCGATTTGCCGCGTCCGGTTGACTCGGTGTCCGGACAGCACGATGCGCATCTGATCCCCCCAGGGTACCCGGGCGCGGGGAATGTGCTGATCTTTGACAACCAGGGAACAGGCGGATTCCCGCCGGTCTATTTGGAGCTGTTCCAGGGTTCGCGCGTCATCGAGGTCGACCCCATGACCAAGGAGATCGTGTGGCAATATGACGGGCTCTCCTCCGGCGGCCAGTTCTGGGACTTCATGAGCTTCCACATGAGCAGCGCCCGGCGTCTGCCCAATGGCAACACGCTTATCTGCGAGGGCGATTACGGGCGGTTGTTCCAGGTAACCGCGGACGGCGACATCGTATGGGAATACGTCAATCCGAATTTTGCGACCGGGATCGAGCCAGGCTTTGGCGGCCAGCCCAACACCTTCACCTCGATCTTCATGGTGGCGCGAAACTGGATCTATCGTGCCCAGCCGGTTCCCTACGACTGGCTTCCCGATGAGGTGCCGCGCTCCGAAAACCCCGTAACCCCGCCCCAAAAAAAGACGTATCGCGTATCCGGTGCCTGAAAAGCGGGCCTTTCTTCATTGCTTGTCGGTTGACCCAACGACCCCGAAATGGCGGCCAGCGAAACAGTTTGAGCCATCCCAAGCCCGCCCAAAGCTATTCCCCCTCGTCGAATCGCTGTCAAGACGGATTTGCTTGTCCAGTCGAGCATCAGGCGTTGAAATCTGGTGATGGCATGGTTCCCGTGGCGATGGCCGTCGGCGTTCGCGGGCTCAACTTTCCAGTTTCGTAACTCATCGAACGGACTGCAGGATCGGGTTGTCGAGTCGAATCGACCGAGACCAGGCATGGACGGCAGCGCTCCACAATCTGCCAATAGGATTGCCCCCGCTGTTCAGTACTGATTCTTGCAGTGCTCAATCGTGCGTCCGACGTCCCCCTTACTGCAGAACTTGACATCGTGAGGAAGCCATGTTAGCTGCGTGCTCATCTGGGACGCATTGCGGCAGTCCATAAGCCAAAGTCATCGTTTCGACCACTCAATAAGGTGGCATCATGCGAAGTTCGTATGCATTTGGCGCGATTACGGCGGTTATTCTGATTATTGTGATCGCCGCGTGCTCGGATGATAAACCAACTCCGACCACGGCCCCTGTTCAGATGGAGAGCTCCAAGTACGGCGGTACCGCCGTTTTCGCCGTGCGGAGAGACCCGCCTGCGGCTTGGGATATCATGCGCTCCACCAGCTACGACATCCGGCAGATAGGCATGCCTATATGGGGTAGTGGGAACCTCGTTCGACCTTGCCGTGACGATGCCCGGAAGGTGTGTCCCGGTCTGGCGAAAAGCTGGGAAGTCAACGACGACTTCACCCTATGGACCTTCACGATCCGTGATGGGGTGCTCTGGCACGACGGTACACCTTTTACCGCCGAGGATGTCAAGTTTTGGCTGACGCTTGTGACCAAAGGTTGGACCGTTGGCGACAAAGTGCGCGCTCCCGCCAGTTGGCACAGGGATTTCGGTGATGTGCAAAGCATCGACATAATCAATGGCAATCAGGTTCGGCTCACCCTGAAGGCGCCGAGTCAGTTCCTGCTGGAGGCGATCTCCTCATCCCACTACATGATTCAATTGCCCAAGCACTTAGTGGAGCCTCTGCTCGAACAGGGAAAGATGACCGTGGCCCCGGCCGATATCAACTACGTGGGCACGGGTCCGTTCGTCATGAAGAGCTACCAAAAGGGCAGCGGCGCGGAGCTCTCGCGATTCGACGGTTATTGGGAGAAGGATAAACAGGGAAAAGCGATGCCCTACCTTGATGGGATCAGGTTTGCCATCATGAACGATCCCTCGGCTTATGACGCCGCTTTCCGCTCCGGCCGGGTCGACGGCGGCCCC
>JBFJNS010000195.1:0-5876 GCA_041618055.1 Binatia bacterium | reverse complement strand
TGTCATAAAATAAAGCCTTTTTTGGTCGCCAGCTTCTGCTTCGCGATCAAGAACATCTTGTAAGGGTCCATGTCTCTCGGGACCTGAGAAAAGGATGCCAGCATCTTACGCGCCTCCTCTTCGATGGCTTCCTCCTCGGCGAAGTTTTTAGCGACGATCTCCACAATCATTCCCTTGATCTCGTCTTCGGTGCGTTTCGGTTTCACAAGTTCCTTGGCGCGAAAACTGGCGAGCATGAGACTTGCCAGCCTTTCCAGCTGATCTTTCTTGATTTTCATTGGCTGTGGATAACCTTGTGGATAGCCAGCGCAATTCCAGTGAAAATGTTGGGCAGAGACTGTTGATTCTAAGGGTCTTGTATCCAGAGTGGAGCTGGAAGTCAAACTCCAAAGCGATGCGAGGTAGGAAAACTGATCGATCGACGCTGCGGGCGACTAATTGCTTGTACAACCGAAGCTTTTTTGAGAATATGATTTGGACCTGTGATCTTGTGATCGCCGTATGAGTCGTCATTCAGAGAGTTATCCACAGGTGGCCAGAGTCCGAACCCTTTGGGGCGGGCGGTGCTCTGTGGAAAAGCCGGGTGTATGTGAATAAGCCTGCACGATTAAAGCCCGGCGGACGTATAGGCGTGATCGCGCCCGCTGGTTGTGTTGATGAAGATAGCTTAGTGGCGGGTGCGGAAGCGATTCGAAATGAGGGATTTGAGGTTGAATTGTCGCCCAATGTGCGGCAACAGAAAGGATACCTAGCTGGCGACGAATTCCATCGAGCGAAAGACCTAATTGACTTTTTTAGACGCAGGGATATTGATGCCATTTTCTGCGCACGCGGCGGCTTCGGTTCCGTCCAACTGTTGCCTCATCTAACAAGTTTTGAGATTCGATCTTTTCCCAAAGTTTTCGTCGGCTACAGTGACATAGCGATTCTCCTGAACTGGCTCGTGCAGCAATGCGGGATGGTGACATTCCATGCGCCCATGGTCGCGATGGAGTTGGCCAGAGGATTGCGGGGCCGCAGCAAGGAATTCTTTTGGGGATTGTTGACTGGAGAGCAAGCAAACTGGGAATTGCAACTGGGCGAGGTCATTCGGCCCGGTGAGGCGAAGGGCTCGCTGGTGGGAGGCTGTTTATCGGTGTTGGTAACAACTCTCGGGACCGCTTACGAAATCGACACGTCGGGGCAGTTGCTATTCTTGGAAGATGTGGGCGAGAAGCCTTACCGCATTGAGCGCATGCTGACGCATTTGAAAATGGCGAAAAAATTGGACAACCTGGCGGGCCTTGTTTTCGGGGACTTCGTCAATTGCACCGGAGAGGGATCCAGAGACGTACGCCAAGTCATTGCGGACCTCTTCAGGGACGCCCCTTATCCAGTGGTCATGGGCATGGCTGCCGGCCACGGAGAGGAGCATCTGACCCTTCCCTTCGGTGTCAAAATGCTGCTGGACGGAACTCTTGGGACTCTTACGCTGCTGGAATCTCCAGTCTCTTGAGTGATGCCAGGAATCGCGGTTATTTCCCGCCCGTTAGGCGGCAGTCTCGCACAGAGTGGGATGCATCCTTGAACCATGAGGTGTGCATTCGCGCCAAAGATATACTATCCATGCATTAGCATTCTAAGAATTGACGGGGATGGATTTTCAAGCCGTTGAAAGAGCCGTCGGCGATGCAGTGGACCACGGAGTGTTCCCTGGCGCCGTACTGGTTGTCGGTCGTGAAGAGGAGATCATCTATGAGGAGGCGTTTGGTTCGCGCTCCTTAGTTCCTGTCAGGAGCCCGATGCAACTGGAGACGATCTTTGATCTCGCCTCTCTCACTAAGCCGCTGGCGACAACTGTCGCGATCATGTTGCTCGTTCGTGAGAAGAAAATCCGCCTTGACGACCGCGTGACTCGATTTTGCCCCACCTTCGGCGTCTTCGGCAAAAATACGACGACTCTACGCCAGTTGCTGAACCACTCATCGGGCCTGGCGGCCTGGAAGCCGTACCACGAGGACATTCTCAGAGCCGAAAGGGACGGGAAGATCAATTTTGTAGCCAGCCGAGCGGCCCATCATTATGTGCTGGAGCAGATTCATCGGGATAAGCCAATCAATCCTCCGGGGACTCAGGTCCTGTACAGCGACCTCGGCTATATGATTCTGGGGGAAATTATTGAAGCTATCAGCGGGTCGACTCTGGACCGTTTTTGCCACGAGAAAATTTTCAAACCCTTGGCCCTTCGTTCCACGGCTTTTGTAGATTTGACTCAGGTGCGGACCAAACAGCTACAACCCGTTGAAGAAATGATTGCTCCGACCGAAAGTTGCCCGTGGCGCAAGAAATTTTTGTGCGGCGAAGTTCACGACGATAATGCATATGCGATGGGGGGGGTTGTTGGCCACGCAGGCCTTTTCTCTTGCGCGCGAGATGTTCACCGACTAGTGGCACATCTGAGTCGCTGTTTGCGCGGCAGCGATGCCTTCCTGCCACAAGCGCTCATCCAAGAATTTCTGACAAGGGATGAGACCGTTAAAGACTCGACGTACGCGTTAGGATGGGATACGCCGTCAGCAAGTAAGCCTTCGAGCGGCAATTATTTTTCTCCGCGTTCGGTGGGTCACCTCGGGTTTACGGGAACCTCGCTCTGGTGGGACCTGGAAAAGAATTGCCATGTCATTTTGCTGTCCAACCGCGTCCACCCAACAAGAAAAAACGAAAAGATCAGAGAGTTCCGCCCGCACATTCACGATCTAATCATGCAGACGCTGCATCCATGAACGATATACCCAAGCAAGGAAGCCACATACATCTGATCGCGATTTGCGGCGTGGGCATGGCTTCACTCGCCGGGCTTCTTCAATCTCAAGGTTTCCGCGTTACGGGGTCCGATGAGAACATTTATCCGCCAATGAGCTCGTACTTGGAGGAAATCGGCATACAAGTTCTCTCGGGATATGCCAAAGAACATCTCGACGATCGGCCCGATCTGGTGATTGTGGGAAATGCCGTTTCGCGCGAGAACGCCGAAGCCGATGCCGTCCTCCAGTGGAACATACCCCACATTTCCTTCCCGGAGGCCTTAGGTAGATTTCTCATCGGAAGCCGTCAGTCGTGCGTTGTTGCTGGGACTCACGGCAAGACCACCACCACAGCCATGCTTTCTTGGATTTTGACTTGCGGCGGTTTTGACCCGGGTTTTTTTGTTGGGGGAGTGCCCCTTAATTTCCGCAGCGGCTGGCGGGTAGGAGGGGGCAACTATGTGGTCTTGGAAGGTGATGAGTATGACAGCGCCTTCTTCGACAAGGGGCCAAAATTCCTTCACTATCGACCCCAACGGGTTATTTTGACGAGTATAGAGTTCGATCATGCGGATATTTACCGTGACTTAGATCACATGAAAGACGCTTTCAGGCGCCTCATGGAATTAATGCCTACCGATGGTTTGGTGGTGGCTTGTCGGGACTATGCGGCGGTGAGGGATGTCATCACACGAGCCCGGTGCCGTGTGGTCTTTTATGGCGCTGGCATCGATGGCCATTGGGGATTGAAAAATATGGTGATGCGCCATGGGCGAATTATCTTCGAGGCCTGCTATCATGGAAAGCCCGAAGACACGCTGGACATCGGCTTGATTGGTCGGCACAACGTGAGCAACGCTTTGGCGACATACGTGTTAGCGCGAGAACTCGGCGTCGATCGGGCCATGTTGCTGGAGGGGTTCGCCTCCTTCGCCGGCGTCAGACGGCGCCAGGAAGTTAAGGGCGAAAGGCGGGGAGTCCTTGTGATCGATGATTTCGCGCACCATCCGACGGCGGTGCGAGAAACCATTGAGGCAGTCAGGGAGGCCTATCCAGAGAGGAAGATTTGGGCGCTTTTCGAGCCACGCAGCAATACGAGCCGGCGCAATATATTTGAAAGGGAATTCGCGCAGGCCTTGAGTTTGGCGGATGAAATCATTGTCGCTGGAATTCATCAACCTGAGAAAATCCCCGAGGTCGAGCGTATTTCGGTGCACCGGGTCGTGGGTGCCATCAATCATGCAGAGGGCAAGCACCGAGCGAGAGTGATTGACCGACCAGAGGACATCGTGGCATACGTCGCCGGCAACACGACAAAGGGCGATGTCGTTTTGGTGATGTCGAATGGTGGATTTGGGGGAATACAAGAAAAGATCTTGCAGGCGTTAGCGTGACAGAAACAAGCGGGCGCACTCCTGGCTGCAGAAAAACTGGCCGTCCTGCACGAAGGCCTCGCCCCGCGGCACATAGCTCCCACATTGAGGGTCAAGCACCATTTCTTCGGGTTCGCGTCCCTTGGCTCTGCGCTGGCCGGGGCGGCGACTGCTGCGGCCGAAAAAGTACGCTCTGAGTGCCGATAGAAAGAGGTAGGCGATCAATAGGAAAAAAAGAAAACGAAGCATTGATATAGCCGAGCCCCTTCCTTCGAGAACGAAAAACTGCTCTCAGGAGCGATATAAGTGGAGTTTTTTGTCGTCTTTGACGTTAACGAGAAGCTCTGAGATCGTGACACCGAGTTCCGGATGAATCACCTGCGGCGCGATTTCACTTAAAGGTACCAGAACAAATTTCCGATTGGCCATTTCGGGATGGGGGATTCTAACGTTTTTCTTGTCAATGACCACCGCATCATATAATAAGATATCCAGATCGATAATTCGATCCCCCCACCGTTTCTTGACCTTTTTGCGGCCCATCGCCCGTTCGATGTTCTTAAATTTTTGCAGAAGCACTTCGGGCTTGAATTTGGTCTCAATTTCAATCACACCGTTGACGTACCATTCTTTTGAATCTCCGAGAGGCTCACTTTCGTAAAGCGAAGATTCTTTTATGATCTTCGTGTCCGGCAGTTTGGCTAAACGGTTCAAGGCTTCCAAGAAGTTTTCTTTCTTTTTGCCCACATTGGAGCCGATCCCGATATAGACTTGATGGGCTACAGTGCTTCCCATGGTGTGTTTGCGGAAAAGTCCTACAGCTTCACTTGTCGGATTCTTTCCCCAACCTCCCTAAGTCGTTCTTTGTCGACGCAAACGGTGAAACGCACGTACCCCTCGCCGGCTTCACCAAAGCCGTTCCCGGGCGTCGTGACCACGCCTGCCTCATCCAGTAGTTTTGTTGTGAATTCCGCCGAAGAAAGCCCCTGCGGTGCGGCCACCCAAACATAAAACGTGGCGCGTGGTGTTTCACAGTCGAGGCCAACCGCGCGCAGACCGGAGACAAGAATATCGCGGCGCTCCTGGTAAATCTTTCTGGACGGCTCCACGATGGAATCACCTAACCTCAACGCTTCGATGCCGGCCTCTTGAACGGCCTGAAATATTCCCGAGTCCAAATTGGATTTGGCCTGGGCTAATCCGCCGACAATATCGGCGTTTCCAACCGCCATTGCGATACGCCATCCGGTCATGTTGAAGGTTTTTGACAGTGAATGAAATTCGACCCCAACGTCTTTCGCTCCGTCGACTTCAAGGAAACTCATGGGGCGGTAGCCGTCGTACCCCATTTCAGTGTAGGCCGCGTCATGGCAAACAATAACGTTGAACCGATTGGCAAACTCCACCACCCTCTGGAAAAAATCTTTGTTCGCAACGGCTGCGGTGGGATTGTTTGGATAGTTAATCCAGAGGAGCTTTGCCTGTTTGGCCACTTCAGGCGGAATCGATTCGAGGTCAGGGAGAAACTGGTTCTCTCTCTTAAGAGGGAGAAAATAGCTGCGGCCGCCATTGAACGCTGTCCCGATGTGATACACGGGGTAGCAAGGGCTTGCCACCAGCACGGTATCCCCCGGATCCACGAAGGCGACCGCTAAGTTGCCGATGCCTTCCTTCGAGCCAATGAGTGAGACAATCTCGCGGTCCGGATCAAGCCTGACGT
>JBFJNS010000194.1:0-5912 GCA_041618055.1 Binatia bacterium | reverse complement strand
AGCCCGGAACAAACTGCAGAGCATGGTTGCTCTCGATACTGAGAAACGTATTTATCAACCGCTACCGCCAATCCAAGCAGCAACCGGGAATGGTCAACTGGGAGACGATCGACGAGACCTACGCCGCAATGGTAGCCGAGCATGAAATGCAGGACAAAACGAATCCAGAGACCGTGTTATACTCTCGCGCCATGGATTCTGAGGTCCAGCAAGCATTAAAGGAGCTGCCCGAAGATTTCCGTACCGCAATTATCCTGGTGGACATCGAGGAGCTAAGCTACGATGAAGCGGCGGAGATTATGGAATGCCCCGTGGGAACCGTGCGCTCCCGATTGTCCCGCGGACGCCGCTTATTGCAGGTGCGCCTAAAGGAATATGCCGAAAAACAAGGCCTGTTGAGAAAATAGCGCTCGTGGGAATTTTTCCGGCTAGGGAATTGTTTAATGAATTAAGGAACCCAAAGGACGAGACAAGGAACGATAGCTCCATGCAGTGTGAGGAATACAAAGAAATCACGGCAGCCCATGTCGACGGAGTGCTGTCTGCCGAAGAGCGGAGGGCAGCTGAACTCCACATCGAAACTTGTTCGTCCTGCAAAGCGATCTTCGCGTGGGAAAGCGCGACAAGCGGAAACTTAAAATCCAGCCTGCAACGTGTTCCCGCACCATTGGGCTCAAAGCAGAGACTGATTGATCGTCTGGAGAGAGAAGCTCAAGGCTGGAAATCGTCGAGCTGGTCCTTTACGAACCCCCGTTTGGCGGCCTCTTTCGCGCTATTGCTAGTCGTCGTCCTAGTGACCTTCGTAATGCGGAACGGCGCCGATGAAGACTTCTTGAGCGACGCCGTGGTTCAGTATCAAACGGCGATCGCCGAGGATCCGGGTGCCTCTCGGCGGGCCGGGCTGTCAACCCCAGCGGCCCGCCGCCTGGATCTAAGTCCCTGGGGCTTTCGCTTGTATGCGACAAAAACCTATCGCGTCAAGGGACAAGAGAGACGGGTGTTCGCGTACCAAGGAGGCGCCAACCAATATGTCGTCGCGCAGGAGTTCGACGGCGCAAGGATTTCAGCTTCGTTCAAAACCACGACAGTTCGTGTCAAAGACCGGGATTTCTTCAGTCACAGTCAGGCCGGGGTAAACCTGGTCGCCTGGAAAGACAAAGGCATGGTTTGCGTGCTTGCATCAGACCTGCCGAGTGAAAAGCTTCTGTCTCTCGCAAATCAGATTGTTGAAAGAAGTTAACCATTCGGAAAAAGCCCCTGGGGGCCTTCGGCTACTTCTTCCGAGTGTCACGATTTTGACCTCAGGCCTCTATTTCGACCCGTCAGAAAAAATGCAACGCAACCCTTTGAGCTCTTGACCAGGTTGCGCGCGAGCTTCACCTCGGCGCGGAGGTCCAACCACGTCTTTCGGAGGAATATTCAGGGGCGCGCTCAAGCCGTGACGGGTCCGATCATATGCACCGCCTCCGGTCCAATTTCAGCGATAGCCTCATCGCCTTCATGTACATGAAAAACGGGAAACAAATTGTGGTCCAGGCGCGCCGACAACAAGAAATCTCCACAAAGCCCCGAGACTCGATCGTATCGCAACCCGGGCATCACATTCGTGACCTTGACCTTGAGGCGGTTCAATGCTCCATCGGCATCCGTGTTTCGTATGCGCGGAACCAAAGCGACGCTTTCAGCGCGGACACAGAGTATGACGCGCGAACCCGGCTCGACGTCCGCGGGAACTTCGACGCACCCGCCTGAAAAACGCACCCGGGCTACTCCGGGCATCGAGCCTTCGACCACTCCAGGGATGCGATTCTCAAATCCCACGATCTCGGCAACCTTCTCCGTTCGAGGATGCCTAAAGACCTCGACTCGCGGCGCTAGTTGGAGCAGCTTGCCTTGATGCAAGACCCCGACCCGGCTTCCCAATTCAAATGCTTCGTTCCGTTCATGAGTCACCAGTATGGTGGTGATGCCCGTATCGGATAGGACTCTTTGCAGGTCTCTCAACAAACTCTCCCGTGTCGGTTGATCTAGAGCTGAAAACGGTTCGTCGAGAAGCAGCACATCGGGCGCCAAGGCAAACGCGCGCGCTAGACTGGTGCGCCGCGCTTCGCCGCCGGAGAGTGCCCTGACCCGCCGCGCGCTCAGATGCGCAATTCCTAACCGTTCCATCCAGGGCTGCACACGCCGTCCAATCTCGTTTCGCTTCATTCCGCGCAGTCTTAAACCCAACGCTACGTTGTCGTAGACGGTGCCTGCCACCAGCAACGGCTCTTGAAAAACGCTTGCCATGCGCCGCCTCAAGGTGAACGCGTTTTTTCCCGTTGCCATCACACCGAAAAAAGAGACCGTGCCTGATGCAGGCCGCTGGAGGAGTCCCATCACGCGAAGAAGGGTTGATTTTCCGGCTCCGTTTGGCCCGAGGAGTGCGAGCACTTCGCCGGCCTTGACGTCGAGGGCGGGAATCTCAAGGGCGGTCACATCGCCGTGTTCGACGATGATGTCACGCAGCACTACCAGGCTCTCGGCCACCGATGTTGCCCTTGCTGTTGAAAGCGGGTGAGAAAATAGTTGATCACAAAGGTGAAGACGAGCAGGATGAGCCCGAGAGCGATCGCCACATCAAAATTGCCCCTTCCGGTCTCCAGGACGACTGCCGTGGTTAGAACTCTAGTCTGGCCTCGGATGTTGCCGCCCACCATCATGGAGGCGCCGACTTCCGAGATCACGGCCCCGAATCCTGCCATGACGGCAGCAAGAAGCGGCAGGCGTGCCTCCTTGCACAGGAGCCATAGAAGCTGAGGTTTGGATGCGCCGATACCCAGCAACTGCAGGCTCAACTTCGGATCGAGAGACTGGAAACTCGCCATCGTAAGGCCGGCTACAACGGGGAAGGCGATGATGACTTGAGCGACGATCATTCCACCCGGGGTGTAAATCAACTCAAGGAATCCCAGCGGCCCGCTGCGCCACAAGAATATCGAGACGAAGAGACCGACGACAACCGGCGGCAAGCCCATGCCGGTGTTGACTAGAGCCGCAGCCAGCCGTCTTCCGGGAAATCGCCCAAGTGCCAGCGAAGTTCCAAACGGAATCCCCGCAGCCAACGAAATGAAGGTCGCATAGCCGGAAATTTTTAATGAAAGCCACGAGATTTCCCAGACCTCGGGGTCCAGGCCAAGGAGTAACTCAAAGGCCTTTGCGATCCCTTGCCAAATTAACTCCACGCTAAACTCCGAGATCCTCCTCGCGCATTCCGGCTACCGGCACAAACAAGGGTCGGCCAAATTTTTCCACGCCAAACTTTTTGATCACGGCTTGGGTTTCCGGCTCGATCATGAAATCAGCAAATGCTTTTGCGCCCGCGGTCTTGACTCTGGGACCATTGGCAGGGTTCACTTCCATGACCGAATATGTGTTGAACAGCGCTTTATCGCCCTCAAGCAGTACCGTCAGAGACAGCCGTTTATGGAACGCTAAGTAGGTGCCGCGGTCCGTAAGGGTATAGGCATTGCGCTCGTTGGCGATGGCGAGAGTCGCGCCCATTCCTTGTCCCGATTCGAGGTACCAGGAGCCTTTGGGTTCAATCCCCGCTGATTTCCAGATAGACTTTTCCAAGGTGTGTGTTCCCGAATTGTCCCCCCGGGAGACAAATACCGCTTTCGCCTGCGCAATGAGTTTGAGGGCTGCCACCGCAGACTTGGCAGGTGCAATTTTTGCCGCGTCGGCTTTGGGACCGATGATAACGAAATCGTTGTACATCACCAGACGGCGATTTAACAGCTTGCCCGCAGCAACATATTTTTTTTCCAAAGATGGTGCGTGCACCAACACCACGTCCGCATCCCCTTTTGCCGCCAACGCCAGGGCCTGCCCCGTGCCGACCGAAACTGTCTTGACTCGGTACCCCGACTTCTGCTCGAAAAGCGGAACAAGGATATCGAGAAGGCCGGAGTCCTGTGTGCTGGTCGTCGTCGCTAGGATAATGCTCTCGTCCCTCGAGGCAGCTCCCACCGCGCTTGTTCCAGGGATTGAGGCAAAAACGCAGGCAACCAGGAAAAACCGAAATACGATTTGCAACGCGACACAGGCAAAATCCGTAGGCAAGGAGCCCGCATCTTTATGCGTCTTGATCAATTCGCGTCCGTCCCCATGAAGTCATTTGAGCAGCTCGCGGAGCTTGTTGACCGTTGGGGCATCCGCCTTGAACATCCCGTCAACGATTCGGTCCACGTCCTCGCCCGTAACAGGGTCGAGTTCCAGATTGCCCTTTTTGGCCTCCGCGAGGAACTCCGGATCTTTGAGGGTTTCCATAAAACCGCGCCGGAAAAGCTGGACGTAGTTTTTAGGTGTTCCCGGAGGAAACGAGTAGAGATACGTGATGGCGCTTAAATCGTGCAAGGCGACTTCGATCAATCTACGCCCCAGATCAGTCTTCGCGAAGCTGATGGACAAGGGAACGTCCGGAAGATCGCGGTGGGGAGCCGCCGTGCTTTGCAGAACGACCTTTACCTGGCCCGATTCGAGCTGCTTGCGCCACGTGACCTTCGCCGATGCCCAGGACAAACCGCACAGTCCGGCAACCTCTCCCGAATCGACGGCCAGACGGATTTCCGCCGTTCCTTTGTAGCCCGACACGAGTTGCGCTGGAATCCCAATAGCCTCTTTAAGCACTACCGCATTATCGTAAGGAGTTGAACCTGGCGGAGTGGCCCCCAATTTAACCGGCACAGGCGAGGCCAACCACTCCTTAGCGCTCCCAATGCCGCTGGCTTTGGACATCAAGCACAGATCGTTATTTTTAATCGGGGCTCCAATGTACTCAAACTTACGCGCGTCGAACTCGACACCCTTCCGGCCCGTTATCTGGTGCAATACGAGCGTGCCGATCCAGTTTCCAAACGTTAGACCGTCAGGCTTGGCTTGCCTGTAAAGGTAGTTAGTGCCTATGAGAAATCCGGCCCCCGGCATGTTTTCGACAACAAAATTCGGATTGCCGGGGATGTGTTTTCCCATATGCCGGGTAATGACTCGCGAATAGGTATCGAACCCCCCTCCTGGGCTAGTGGCCACGATCAAACGAACGGTTTTTCCGCTATAGAAGTCTTGAGCGGCTCCCGAATTTGCCCAATTCACGGCGGCCAAACCAAATGCTATTGCGAGCGCAACGTGCGAAAATTTTTTTTCCATGATATTTCCCTCCCCCCGATTTGACGATCTCATGCGGTTATCGACCGTACCGGCACGGAACTGCGCCGGAAGATTATTCAGACATATCAGACCCTCATTCTTTACCACAAAGCCGTCGCCGTGGAATAGACCCTGTGACTCTTGCTTCTCGATCATTTGACCCTGAAACGCAGTCCCCCGCGCTTGCAGCCGCCAACCAGACCTGCGCCTCAGCGACAAAATTGACAAGGATGGTATCATCGGTTAACTAGTATCGTGTCTCCGGAATTCGCGACACAATTCGATTCTCATTCCTGGAAACCCGCATGAAGACGGGAGGCGACCCGGAATTCAGTATATTGAAATACTCTTTGGATACCCGGTTCCGCGGGTATGGGGGCTCGTAGCCCTCCGACATAGCCATCATGGCCGACATCGAACGAAAGGGAGCATGAAGTTCGGCGTTTTTCTTCCAGTCTCCGGTCGAGCCGCTAGCCGAAAAACATTAATGCAGGCGGCCCAGCAGGCCGAGTCCCTCGGTTACGATTCCGTGTGGGCCGCCGACCGGATCATCATTCCGTGGCAGATCAAGACCGTCTATCCCTATAGCCGAGAGGCGACGTTTATTGTTCCTCCGGATCGGCCTTTCTTCGAGCCGCTCACTTGCCTGGCGTTTCTCGCCGGCTGCACCGAAAAGATCGCGCTCGGGATGAGCGTTATGGTGATGCCGTATCGCCACCCGCTCT
>JBFJNS010000193.1:0-5914 GCA_041618055.1 Binatia bacterium | reverse complement strand
CTATCTTGATGAGATTTACCAGGCGATTTTCGTGAATGGCACCTTACTGCTGGCGCGCATAGGATCTTTGTTCGATCAATACATTATTGACGGCATCGTCGATGGTTCGGCGACCCTGACGAGATTTTTCTCGTGGTTGCACGGCCTATTCGATAATTATGTGATTGACGGGATTGTGAACGCTGTTGCCAATATCACTTTTTGGACCGGCAACAAGTTTCGCAGGGTCCAGACCGGCAATATCAACAGCTATCTTTATGTTGTGTTGATTGCCGTGGTGTTGGCCATTCTCGCCAAGCTACGCTACTGGACCTGACTTTGACGGGAGAATGTAGAAAATGGAAAACGTTCTCAGTTACATGACCTTTATACCAGTTGCCGGGATGGTCGTGGTGCTGCTTTTGCCGAGCAAGAGCCATGACCTTATCCGCTGGGTTGCGGCCGCCTTTACGGTGCCGCCGCTGCTGTTGGGTATGTGGCTCTACGCCAATTTTGACCCGGCCAACCCTGGTTTTCAATTCGTAGAGAAGGCGGCGTGGATTCCAGCATACAATATTCAATATCACGTCGGCGTCGATGGTCTCAGTATCTCTATGGTGCTGCTGACGGCACTCTTGAGCTTTCTCTGTATCTTCGCGTCATGGGGTATCGAGAAAGCCGTCAAGGGATACTTCGCACTCTTTTTGCTGTTAGACGCTGGCATGATGGGAGTCTTTGTTGCCCTCGACTTTTTCCTCTTTTATGTATTTTGGGAAGTCATGCTTCTCCCGATGTACTTTCTGATCGGGATCTGGGGGGGGCCAAGGCGCGAATATGCGGCGATCAAGTTTTTCCTCTACACCTTGTTCGGCAGCGTCTTGATGCTGCTCGCCATCCTTGCGCTATACTTCACCAGCGAGCCGCACACCTTCGATATGACCGTGCTCATGGCGCAGGCCGACAGATACGGTACGCAAGTGCTGCCCTTCTGGCCCTTGACTGAACTGCGCTGGGGGTTCCAGCATGTGGTCTGGATTGCCATGTTCATCGGCTTCGCCATCAAAATACCGGCCTTTCCTTTTCATACCTGGTTGCCGGACGCCCATGTCGAGGCGCCTACGGCGATCTCCGTTATTCTGGCAGGGGTTCTCCTCAAGATGGGTACGTACGGGATCCTGCGTATCAACTATCCCATGCTGCCGGTGGCTACCGCGGATATGGCTTACTGGTTGTTGGGCGCCCTCGGGGCGTGGAATATCATCTACGGGGCGCTCTGTGCCATGGCTCAAACGGACCTCAAGAAACTCGTCGCCTACTCCAGCGTCAGCCATATGGGTTACGTCATGCTGGGGATGGCGAGCTTTACCACTCAAGGCATCAACGGCGCCGTACTGCAGATGTTCAATCACGGGACCATTACCGGCATGCTCTTCCTTTTGGTGGGTGTGATCTACGACCGCGCCCACCATCGTGACATTAATGGCTTTGGCGGTTTGGCGGCGATCATGCCGGTATACACAGGAGTCACGGCATTGGCGTTTTTTGCTTCGATGGGATTACCGGGGTTGTCGGGTTTTATATCGGAGATTCTGGTCTTACTCGGAAGTTGGCAGACATTTCCGGTGCTGGCAATTTGCGGCGCCAGCGGGGTCGTTTTGACGGCGGGCTACCTCCTGTGGACAATCCAGCGCATTTATCTTGGTCCAACCAACGAGAAATATAAGACACTTCCAGAAATCAACGGCCGCGAAATGTTCACGCTGGTCCCCCTGGGAGCCATTGTGATTCTGGTCGGCGTCTACCCAAGCGTGGTGCTTGATCTCCTGCGGGCATCGTTGGACCACATCAACCAAATCGTCCTTCCACATCTCCATAGCTAATCATGGATCTGAAGAATCTTGAAAGCCTGAGTTTCTTTGGACCGGAGATCATCCTCACGGGGACAATCTTGCTGCTTATTGTGTTGGATCTTTTCATCGAGCAAAAGCGTAATCTCGCGGTTTTGGCCGTCGTCGGTTGCGTAGCATCGCTCCTCGCGACATTTGATCTTTACAGCGCGCAGCCGGGGTGGCTCTTTCACCGCCTGATAATCCTCGACAACTTCAGTCTGTTCTTCAAGGTGGTTTCTTTGTTGGCCACGATTCTCGTGATTTGGATGTCGCTGGGGAGTAACGAGATTCGACTAGTCCATCAGGGCGAATACTACGCGCTCCTTTTGACCTGTGCCCTGGGCATGTTTTTCATGGCATCGTCGAGCAATTTATTGACGGCTTATTTGTCCCTTGAGCTGGTCAGCCTTACGTCCTATGTGCTGAGCGGTTTCCTGCCGCACAACCGCCGTTCCAGCGAAGCGGCGCTCAAGTATTTGATTTACGGCGGCGTTGCGTCCGGAACCATGATCTACGGCATGAGCTGGGTGTTTGGCATGACCGGAAGTCTGGACTATGCAAAGATTTATCAGGTCCTGGCGCAGGGCAACGTTAACCAAGACGCACTGTTCATGGCATTCATCTTCATCTTTGCGGGCTTTGGCTACAAAATCGTTTTCGTGCCCTTTCACATGTGGTCGCCCGACGTTTATCAGGGCGCGCCGACACCCTTTACCGCCTTTCTCTCCGTGGCGTCCAACGCCTCCGGGATAGCGATTTTGATTCGTTTTTTCTTTCCGGGAGTTTCGCGGGTGACGCCGGCCGGTGATTGGATCTTTATCTCGGGCGTCGAATGGCCGCATGTCCTTTTGTTCCTCAGCATGATCACGATGACGGTGGGCAATCTGTGCGCTCTGAACCAGAGGAACTTGAAACGTATGCTGGCTTATTCCGGCATCGCTCACGCCGGCTACATGCTCATGGGCCTTGCCATCCTCAACAATGAGGGTCTCAGCGCCATCCTGTTCTACGTCGTGGTTTATCTCATTATGAATATCGGCGCCTTCCTGGTGATTGCGATCATTGCCAACGCCACGGGTGACGAAGACATTGAAAGTTACCGCGGGCTGGCGTGGCGCGGGGCGGTGGTGCCGGCGGCTTGTTTTGCTGTTTTTCTGTTCTCGCTGACGGGACTCCCCCCGTTCGCGGGGTTCATCGGCAAATTTTTTCTCTTCGCCGCGGTCATCAAGGAAGGAGGAGCGTTCGTTATCCTTGCGTTAGTGGCGATTGTGAACAGTGTCATCTCACTTTACTATTACGCAAGAGTGGTGAAGGTCATGTTCCTCGACTTCCCCGATCCCGGCGACAAAACTGTCGCCGTCGCGGCGAACCATTTCACCCTTCTCGTGCCTCTCACGGCGCTGACGATTGTCCTCGGAATTTACTTCTCACCCCTGGCTCAGTATACGAGCCAATCTCTCCGTTTCTTTGTGAAGTAAAACAAGCGCTAAAACCATACGTTTGGCCGGCTCATCGGGACGCAGGTTTGCCGAGTTGATGGGCGATCAGAGGTGGTCCCCTGGTCTGTTCTGCAGGTCTCTCGACGATTGCCGTCGGGCAACCAGTCGCCTGACGAGGTGACGCGGGGTCGCCTCGAGTCTTGATTCAGCAGGGGTTGGCAAGCAAGAAACTCGAATGTTAATTCGGCTCGCTTGACAACCGGGCGGGAACCCAACTAAGTAGAGGCGAGACCGCGAGAGGGGGACCTATGTTGGAGACGGCAGCAAGGAAAGAATTGTTGAGGAAGATGATCTTGGTTCGGGCGTTCGAAGAAAGGCTCGAAGATCTCTACCAACGAAAAGCGATGTTCGGCAGCACTCATTCTTATCGTGGCCAGGAAGCGATCGCAGTCGGTGTGTGCTCGGCATTGCAGCCCACGGATCTGATTGCGAGTTATCATCGAGGAACAGGCCATCTGGTTGCCAAAGGGGCTGACCTGTACAAGCTCCTTTGCGAGTGCATGGGACGGGCCGAAGGCTATTCACAAGGGCGTGGCGGGAAGATGCACATGGGCGACCTGTCTTTTGGTTTTCTCGGCAATACGGGCACGGTGGGGGGCTCGGTGCCAACGGCCACCGGAGCGGCGCTCGCGGCCAAGATCCGCGGCTCGAAGGAAGTGGTCGTCAGCTTCTTCGGCGACGGTGCGGCCAACCAAGGGGTCGTACACGAAGCCATGAATCTTGCCGGTGTATGGAAGCTACCGGTGGTCTATGTCTGCGAGAACAACCAGTACGCCATGACCGTGAGCCTTGAAAAAAGCGTTGCGATCAAGCGTCTCGCCGATCGCGCTCAGGGATATGGATTTGAAGGCAAAACGATCGACGGCAATGATGTCGAAGTGGTGTACGAGGAAACGGCAAAAGCCGTGGCCAAGGGGCGCGGCGGCGGTGGCGCAACTTATTTGGAGTGCGTCACGTACCGCTGGGATGGGCACTTTGGAGGCGATCCCGGAACGGCATATCGATCCAAAGAAGAGATCGAGTCATGGAAGCAGAAATGTCCGATCAAAAAACTCAAAGTTATGCTGATTCAAGAGGGTCATTTAACCGAGCAAGAATTCACGCGGATATCGGAAACCGTGTATGCGGAACTGGCGGAAGTGGCGGCTCGTGCGGAAGCGGCGCCGTTACCGAAAAAAGAAGTCGATTTGAACAGCATCTTCGCTCAGCGGGAGGTGGCACATGGCTAAGCCGATGACGACAGGTGAAGCGCAGGGTACGGTGAAAGAAATGCGCCTCCAGGAAGCGCTGCGCGAGACGCTACGTTACGAGATGGCTCGGGACGAACGCGTTTTCGTCATGGGCGAGGATGTTGCCTTGTTCGGTGGCGCCTACGGGGTGACGCGCGGGCTCTTGCAGGAGTTCGGCGAAACTCGCGTATTGGATACGCCGATTTCGGAGGCGGCGATGATCGGATTAGCCGTAGGCGCCGCGATCAACGGCATGCGGCCTATTGTCGAGATCCAGTTCTGCGACCTTCTGCCGCTCGCCATGGATCAACTGGCGAGCCACGCCGCGCGCTACCACTACATGACCGGCGGACGCATCTCGGTCCCCATGGTCGTACGCAACAAATTCGGGACGCGTCCAGGAGGCGGCCCCAGCCACTCGAGCTGCAATCACGGCGCCTTCATCCATTTTCCCGGGCTCAAGATCATCATGCCGACAACGCCAGCGGATGCGAGAGGATTGCTACTGGCCGCGATTCGCGATCCCAATCCGGTGCTCTGTTTCGAGAGCCATCATCTCTACGGCCAACGAGGCCCCGTGCCCGAAGGCGACTTCACTGTACCCATCGGCGTTGCCGCCGTGCGGCGTGAAGGGAAGGATCTGACGATCGTAACCTGCGGGGGCATGGTCCTCAAAGCCGACAGCGCCGCCGATGTGCTAAAAGAAAAAGGCATCGATGTCGAGATCGTCGATCTCCGTTCGCTTGCGCCCTTGGACAAGGAGACGATTCTTCGGTCCGTGGCAAAGACCCGGAGGGCCCTGGTGCTCGATGAAGGACCCATGATCGGCGGCATGTCGGCGGAAATCGCCGCGCTGATTCAGGAAAACCTTTTTTCCGATCTGAAATGCCCTGTGGTTCGCGTTGCGGCTCAGCCGATTCCGCCACCGCACAGTCCGCCGCTTGTTGACGCGATGATTCCAGACGTCGATCAAATCGTTTCGACCGTCATGCGTTTGGCCGAAGGCGGGAAGATTTCCTAAGAGAAGTCGTAAGTATTCCCTCTACCGGCTGCCTTCGCCGAAGCTCGCACGGAGATATGCGAGCTTCGCGGCCTTATCACCCTTTCCAGTGGATTCGAGCGGGTAGAAGTTTCAACCCGACCAAGGGGGCGGAGGAGCCGAATTTAAGCTCCTGATTTAGAGCCCCTTTCAACCCGGATTCCGCTGTTGAGATTGACGACCTGTGCCGACCGAGGGACGAGCCGGGAGCGGCGAAGGCATAAAAACGGAAAATTTCAATGCTCATTGTGGTGCTTGGCTTCTTGTCGCCTCTTACCT
>JBFJNS010000192.1:0-5922 GCA_041618055.1 Binatia bacterium | reverse complement strand
TGCGACTGCGGACGCGTGTTTGATCTCTTCAGAGGTGGTATTTTGGGGCGCTACGATGACATGGTCAAAGTGCGAGGCGTTCAACTCACGCCGCAGATGGTGGAGGAGATTATGAGAGGATTTGCCGAGGTGGAGGAATTTTTTACCACCGTCGAAAATCGGCAGGGTCTGGACAGTCTCGTCATCAAGTTCGAACTCCGCAAAGAGTCAGCGTTGTCCTTAGCCGAAGAAATGAAGCTGAGGATCAAAGAAGAATTCAAAAAAAAGATTGGTTTGACGCCGGAAGTTGAGGCGGCGCCGGCAAATTCACTGCCTCGTTTTGAATTGAAGTCCAGGCGCTTCAAGGACCAGCGGGCTCAGCACTGAGGTGGGTGATGGCAAAGGACGATCAAATTTCTCCGGAAGACGAACAGAAACTCCTTGCGGCGTACAAAATCCTGGAGGAGTATTCTGAGTCTCGGATCCCGGTATTGCGCTTCAATTGTAGAAAAGCCAAAAACGAGCTTTGGCAGGCGCTTTTCGAACTCGATCTGATACTTTAGATATCAACTGTAGCCTTGCATGCAACTGGGGTATTCCGAGAGTAGACATGAGTCGCTCCAGCTTGAGTTGCGGAGGGGCAAGGGAAAGCGGCGGCCGCGAGGGCCGTGAAGCGCAATGCTCCGCGATGCTCGCGATAGGCGTCCCTATCGTCCACGATTTGCGCCACAAAGCATTCGGTTGTGTCAATCTCCCTTCTTCGGGAAGTTATAGCAACGGGCGAAAAACAGCATCTAACCCACTTAAAGAAAGGACAATCTAAATGGCCAAACTCAAGCTGACCATTGCCTGCGGCAACTACGATCGAACTCGGCCCATCATTGACGGCAGGGTCCAGCCCGAAGGCATCGAGCTCAATTACTTGATTGTAGGTCCGGGAGAAATATTCTGGCGCATGCTCAACAACGAGGAGTTTGATGCATCGGAAATGTCGCTGTCAACCTATACTATCTTGCGTTCCCGAGGCGACGAACGTTTCACCGCCTTGCCCATTTTTCCTTCACGCACTTTTCGCCACTACTGCATCTACGTTCACGCGGGTGCCGGCATAGAAAAACCCCAGGACCTGCGCGGCAAGCGCTTCGGCGTCGGAGATTACCAGATGACTGCGGCTATTTGGGTCAGGGGCCTGCTTCGCCATGAGTATCAAATTGCGCCGGAGGAACTTCGCTGGATCGTCGGGGCGCCGGTTCAACCCGGGATCGAGCTCCCGGCCAATATGCCCATTGAATACATCACTCCGGGGCAGTCGTTGGAACAGATGCTGGAGGCGGGCGAGGTCGATGCGCTCATGTCCGTCGTGCTGCCGCGAGCCTTCCGCGGTGGGAGCCCTCACGTAAAGCGACTGTTTCCAAACTACCGCGAGGTGGAGGCCGACTATTATCGTCGCACGAAGATTTTCCCAATCATGCACACGTTTGTCGTCAAGAGCGAACTCCTCAAGCAAGAACCGTGGGTTGCGATGAGCCTCTACAAGGCTTTTGTGCAGGCGAGGGATCTGAACTATCGCGAGATGTACGACACGAACGCTTTGCGTACGAGTCTTCCATGGTTGATCGACGAAATTGAAACATCGCGCCGCATTTTTGGCGCGGAGATCTGGGACTATTCAATTGAGGGCAGTCGACCTACGCTCGAGGCCCTGGTCCAGTACCTGGAAGAACAGGGATTGACACGCCGTCGCATGAGTGTCGACGAGCTGTTTGCCCCTAGTATTCGACCGGAGCTAATACACTACCTCAAAGCTACGGGAGAAGATTGAACGGGCATGGAGGGAGAGGGCATCACTGAATCTTTCGCCCTTTCTCCGGGTCGGGGACCTGAAGTCCGATAGCCGTGATTTGCGCATCGATGTCCTGCCTGAACATCTGGCGCAATTCCTCGTTGCCCCAGCGCCGAATCCCATAGGCCACGGCCAACTCGCTGAACTTGGACTTGGAGGCGCCGAAGGTGTCGAGAGCGTGAGGATACCATTTGTCCACGGTTCGCTGAGCGTCCGCCTTCGTAGCGCCGCACAGCCGGCCGTAGTCGGGGTTCTGCACGATGTCCTTGATGCGCCGGGCGCCAAACGATGCATGGAATCTTTCCTCGTTAACCATGGTGGTCATTTCCCGCGCCAAGGGCGCGTAGCTGCAGTTTTCCATTCCCCGAAGGTGATACCAGGCGACGAGATCGAGAAGGAAACAAAAGCCGCAAACATCCACCCAGCTTTCAAACGGCACGTTGAATGCCGCCAGAGGATGCTCACCCATGCGCAGTTTTAGCAGCGTGGCGGCCTTCTCTTCGCCCTCGGGGCCGAACGAGCGCAGCATGCGTGAGTCGATGAACCCCTGGTGCGCTTCGTCGGCAGCGATTTGCGCCTGGACAAAACGATCCTCGGGCGTGGGGCCTTGATTGATCCAGGGCTGATGCTGCTCGACAGAGGCGAACTCGGTCGAGGCCAAGGCATAAATGACCTTCATGAGCGTCGTTTTGTACTCTTCGGTCATTTGCTCCACTGTCTCGATCTTGCGCATGCCCAAAAGCTCGCCCCATTTCACCGACCGCGATACGCTCATCGTAACCCCCTTGCGGAGCGGCAATTCAGCGGTTAGCGAGTGCAAACCGATTTTTTGCGGCTCTCACCAGACACAGTACGAATGATGCCAGAGGATGTCAATCGGATGCTTTCCAAAGAATCAGTGGCGGGAAAATGATGGTTCCGCTCATTTATGTAGCCGGCAAAGGTTATCAAGACGTCTTTCTTCCGTTGTTTTCCTGTGGTAAGAAGCAGAAAATCTGCCGGCAGGGGCTTGCCTGGATGGGTCCTCCCAGGGATGTGCGGTCGCTCACGAGTTGCACTATAGGAAAGCGCGTGTAATTTTTGGAGGACGATGTCAAAATCCGTTGAGCCGGCTCTGACGACGGGGTCACCTGCGTGGAGGGATTTGCGAGGGCGGACTGCCAACAGGATCACGGCCGCGATTACGCGCAAACGCTGTAGAGAGGCTCTGTGGCTGCCGTTGACCCCTTGGTTGGCAAAGGTCCCTATGCATGCTAGATGGAGAAACGGTAACTAAGGAGGCGTATCCATGGAGATGATCGATCTGTCGCGAGTGATATACGATGGGATGCCGAAGATTCCCGTCCTGCCGGATGTTCACGTGAAGAAATTCTTAAGCCTGGAAAAAGGTCATCCCTTAAACGTCACCGAACTCTCGTTGCCCTGCCATGCAGGGACTCACGTCGATGCGCCGATACACATCGTTCCCGACGGAAAATCCATCGAAGAGCTTCCCCTTGATGCATTTGTCGGCAACGGCGCCGTCATAGGGGTGAAAAAGAAGGGCGGGGAAGAAGTCACGGCCAAAGATCTGGAGGCATCGGGTGTCCCAGTCAACCGCGGCGATATCTTGATGCTCCATACCGGCTGGGACGAGAAATTCGATAGCCCCGATTACAACGTGCATCCGTATCTATCAGTGGACGCCGCCGAATGGATGGTCAGCAAAGGCATCAAGATGTTCGGCATCGATTGCATTACCGTGGATTTGCCGACGCCCATGCGCCCAAAGGGGTTTGACTTCCCGGTGCACAAGAAGCTCCTGGGGAACAACGTCCTCATCGCTGAAAACGTGACCAACCTCGGAACGATCGTCGGCAAGAAGACCCGGATTATGGCCTTCCCTCTGCGCGTGAAAGGGAGTGACGCCGGCCATGCCAGGATCGTCGCGGAAATTTTGAACTAACGCTATGGAAATGAAGAAACCGATTCAGGGCATCATTGGCGCATGTCTGACGCCTTTCGGCGATGACGATACGATTGACTACAAGGCGCTCGAGAGAGAAATCGAGTTCTTGATACCGGATTGCGACGCCATCACAGTGGCCGCGGTCGAGGCCGCCGAGTACACGATGCTGTCGCGCGAAGAGCGTAAGGAACTCTTGCGCATCGCCACCGAAATGATCGGGAAGAGGGTGCCGGTGATCCTCGGATGTTCAAGCCCGGCGCCGCGGGAGGTGATCGAGCTGGCCGAGTATGCGGCGAAGGTCGGGGGGGATTTCGTTCAAGTGTTGATGCCTCTTCGCCCTTGGGGCGGCCAGCCGACCATTGCGGAGCTTATGGAATTCTACACCCAGGTTGCTTCGGCCAGTCCGCTTCCGGTGACTTGCTATCACAACCCGGGTCCCGGAGCGGACCCGCCGCAGGATGCGTTTGTGAAAATAAGCGAAATCGACAACATTCGTTACTTCAAGGAAAGCTCGCGGGATATTACGAAAATTTCTCGATTGATTGAGCAAATCGAACTCGCCGGCAGGGGGCATTATTTTACAACCATGCAGCCCTTGCTCGTCACGCTCATGCTCGGAGGCTCCGGCGCCACCATGCCGCCGCCGGGCACAAGAATCGGCGCGCAAATTGTGAGGGCCTTCCGAGCCGGCGATCTCGAGACGGCACGGTTCTGGGCAAGATGCTATGCGTTGTTTCCGGGCAAGTGGGGGGCTTATGGGTTGCCGCCGGTCATGAAGTCGGCAATGAAGCATTTTGGCGTCGACATCGGAAATCCTTCGCGCCCCTACGCGCCGGTGAGCCCGCGCGACCATGAACAGATAGGGCAATTTTTGCGACAAGTTGGACTCATTGGTGAAGCGGGTCCGACGCCACAGGGCTTGCTGGAGGCAAGCGAGAAACTTCGACAGGAAGATACCTTCCTCCGATAGGCCCGCCGAAGTAGTCAGATCTTTTATGTCCGGAACCGATATCGTTTGATGACAGCGCAGAAGCCGAGCGGATCATGGTAATAATCCTTTTTTTGCTGATTGTTGCGGCGGGAGCGATTCTAATTATTTTCCCGGCACCGCGGGAAAAAACGTTGGAATATCTGAAAGGGGCTTCAGATCGTTTGTTGCTCTGGATCTTATGGAAAACTTCCGGATTCGGGCGTGAGCTGACTCGCGACGGTCAGAAGGAGCAAGGACTCTGGCGCGAGCAACGACTGCGAAATCTGGCTGGACTCGCGATTCGCTCCAAGCAGCGATTCGGCGAAGAACAAAAGTAAACATCACGAAGAAGGTTTACGGCACGATGTCTGTGTGGAATGGAAGAAAACGGATCGTCATCTTGGGTGGAGGCTGCGGCGGAGTCGTGGCTGCCACTAATCTCGGCCGCAAACTCGGCGCCAATCATGACGTGATCCTTGTGGACCGGCGTGCGCACCATGTTTTCATGCCTTCATTCCTGTTCGTGATGACGGGGCAGCGTCAACCGCAGGACATCAGTCGCAGCCTGCAAGGCCTGCAAAGACGTAACGTCAAGGTGGTGCAATCGGAAATTCTTGGGATCGACCCAAGCCGGCAAGAGGTCAATCTCGAGACGGAAAAACTTAAATACGATTATCTCATCGTCTCTCTGGGCATGCAGACAAGGCCCGATCTCGTTCCGGGCTTTGCCGGAGCTTCGCTTCATCCATGGGAAATGGAAAGCGCGGTGCAACTGCGCCAGGCATTGGGTAACTTCACTGGAGGTCGAGTCGTCGTGGGCGTACCTCTGGGACCCTACCGGTGCCCCCCGGCGCCCTATGAGGTTCAGTGGCTGATCGATGAGCATTTCAAGGCTCGCGGGATCCGCGACCGGGTAGAGATCGAGTACTTCACGCGCGAACCGGAGCCCACGGGCGAAGCGCATGACCCCGTGGTCTGGATGGACGCTGAAAGCAAACGGCGCAATATCAAGCAGAACTATGAGTTCGTCGTGCGCTCCATTGATCCCGACAAAAAGGAGGTGCGCGGTCTTTATAACTACAGACTTTCTTACGACCTGCTCGTCATGGTGCCGCCGCATCGTCCGGCCCAAGTCCTATTGGACAGCGGTCTGGCGGAGACTGAAAACGGTATCCGCGTTGA
>JBFJNS010000191.1:0-5924 GCA_041618055.1 Binatia bacterium | reverse complement strand
GGCTGGGTTTGTCCCGTTGGCTTTTGCGGTTCCAACTGCCGCCTTGATATTGATCGTTCTGGTTGGGGAATGGTTCCCTTCAGTTACCAGATACTTCGAAGTTGGGCTGGAAGATTTACTTTCCGAGGCGGCGATCGAGGGGGAAGACCCTCCTTTTTCTAGCGAACAGCTCGAGGACATGGCACCCGTCGTGAAAACCTTCGCCTGGTTCCTCGCCTTTGGTGTTGTTCTTTTTATTGCTGGGTTTTATGTTGCGGCGGCCTTGTTCGCGTTGTCCTTCATGCGGTTTCAGGGAAAGATAGGCTGGCCGGCATGCGTTACGGTCACACTTTTCATGGAGGCTTTCTATTACGTCCTGTTTGAACAGTTGCTGAACGTAAACCTCTTTAAAGGAATTCTACTAGGTGGATCTTTCCCGCCTCTTTAAGTGGAGGAAACAACCTCCTCGGACTTGTGTCCGGGGATGGTCTAGTCCGAGCACCTTCATCATCCAGCACGGGTCTACCGTTAGGACTGCATCCCGATGCTACGATGCCCGCAATCCGACCGCTGCGAATTTTTCTGTTGGACTTCCCAAGTCTGCGAACCGCTGAGTTTTTCCACGCCTGAAATTGTCGAAAGGATTAACACTTGCGCCTTGGCTCGCAAATTGCCTAGTATGTATCGATGGGAAGTCTGTATTTTTATCGTTGATCCCCAAGCCGCGGACGGGTTTATAGTCCCAGTTCAGACCGAAAAGGAGGATTCGCGCTGTGAATACACCGCTACTGATGATGTTGGGAATCCTAGCGATGGGTATGCTCCTCGTTATTCTCCCCGTGGTGCTTGACATCTATGCCAGATATCGCGGGCGCAGACTCGTCAGTTGCCCGGAAACTCGCGAGTTGGTGGAAGTCGAAGTCGACACCAACCGCACCGCCTGGACAGCGGTGTTCGGAAAAGCGATTCCGCGGGTCAAGGCGTGCTCGCTATGGCCGAGGAAAAAAGGCTGCCCGGAGGATTGCGTCAAATAAAACTGGCCCCGCGCGTAGCCTAGGAGAAAGCCTTGACCGACCTCGAGGTAACCCTGGAAACGGCTCTGTTCCTGTTTGGCTGGTACGGGGTGATCCTGCTCGCCGGGCGCCTCCTCGCTTCAATGGAGAAGATCAGGTTGGTCTGGTGTCCGGATATTCTAAGCTTCTCTTGGGTCAAAACATCGATTCTCAAAGATACCCGCGCGATTCCCGTGGTGACGGGTTGTCTGCTCTGGCCAGAATACGAAGGCTGCGAAGGACGCTCCGTCAAGTGAGCGGGCTGCTGGGTCGCCCACCAATAACGCCTAATATTGACCGCCGCAGAGGCTACCTAAAATAGCGGTGTTCCCCGCGTGATGTCCGATTGCACTCCGGCGGTGAAGATTTCTGCTTGATCTTAAAGTCGGGAATACAAAAAAACGCTCGGCCTCCTGAGGGGTTAGAAGAGGGCACCCAATCCTTTGGGGCATCCCGTGCGCATCCGGCAACCGAAAATCGGGAGCCGAGGAGCGAGGTCACCCGATTAGATTTTACCCTGCGACCTGAGGTGTTCGATGCGCTGCCTTACAATTTCTCCGAGGTCGCTGGTGGGCAGGCCGTCGGGCACCTGCAAAGCATCAGCGCCGAGTTGGCACAGCTTCTCGTTCAAACTCTGTAGACTGGAACGGATGCGCTCGTACTCTTGAAGATACTGCCGGCAAGCTAGAATATTGTCGTCGATTTCCTCTAGACACTTAACCATCCTGCGACTTTCCCGGCTGAAGCTCTGCCGTAAATGATCCACATTGGCCTGGATGATCTGCTCTTCCACCGGACGTATCTGCTTGGCGATTTCGTTTTTCATGTCCTGCAAGGCTTGCAGCAGTCGCTCGTATGACTGTTCTTCTCTCATAAGATCCTCCGGAAGTTGAATTCTCGGTTCTTTCACGACGACACAATTCCTCGCCAACGACTCTGAAACCCGCTTTTTGACGACCATCAGCTCGGCCATCGTCTCGCGCATCTTTTCCTCAATCCGGGCTTCGTCAGCCAGCAATTGGGCCAACTTGCCAACAGGGGCTTGAAGCGTATTCATGTTGATGTCCTGCCTTTGTGCGCCGTGCACCAAACGCCAAGCGCAAAATCCCGCGCCGTCATGGTCTCTTTCTATCTAGTCCAAATTGAAACTGCAAGAACCGCAGCGGAAAGTTGTCAGAGACGCCGAACGAAAGCTCTCGGCGATGGTGTGCGAGGGAAGAAAAGTGAACCCGAACGAAGAGTTATTTGTTTCCAGGCTCTTTCTTTGCCGACAATTCCCGTTTCCAGCCCAGCGTCCGCGCCTTGGCCCCAACATTTTCGGCTTCGGCAATCATTCCCTTCTGCTGGTAGAAAATGGACAGGCTCGTGTAGGCTAACTCATCATCCGGGGTGACTTGGATAAGCTTCTTGCCGATCTCTATCGCCTCGTCCAGCTTGTTCTGCTGAGCATAGATCATGGCCAGCGCATGCAAGGCGTCCGCATAATCGGGATCTTCTCGCAGCGCTCGTTGATACGCAGCGACTGCTTCCTCGAGCCGATCCTGGGCGAACAATTCCATCCCTCGATTGTAGTGCTCTTCTTTCGTCACGATTAGAATGAGTCGAGCTTGCGGCTTGCCGCGCCCTCAACCACGGCTTCCGATGGCACGGAAGGCTTCTGCCAACAGCCATCGGGGCGGCATTGTTGCAAGAGCGCTTTTTTGAGCAAGGCAGGATTCACCGGTTTCTTGAATATGACCCCCTGAAGTCCCTCCAGGCAACTGCGCTTGATGATGTGGTCCTTGTCGTAATTAAAGGCCGTCATGAGAACGACGGGCAGGCGGGGCATCTGCTTCTTGACCGTCTTGTATAGCTCGTAGCCGTCCATATCGGGCATGACCACATCGCTCAGAATAACATCGAACTCTTGCTTCTTCAGCCACTCCAACGCTTGGACCCCGGAGGAAGCTGTCTCCATCTTGCAGCCCTCCTGTTCCAACAGATCCGTGAGCGATTGGCAAATCCCCAGATCGTCGTCCACCACGAGGACACGCAGGCCACTTAGCGGATATCGCGCATCGGGCCTAAGGCGCTGGGCTTTCTTGTCGCGGCTATCAACGTGAAGATCCGTCATCAACGTGCCCGCCAGGTACTCCTTGGTGCCGTACTGTCCTTCATCGGCCATCTCGCTGATACGGCTTGTGATATCCTGGATCTTCTTGATCTGCGCTGCCACTGACTCGAGCCGTTCGGATTCGACGACGTAGTCCTCGTCGGTTGCAGCCCTGTCCACATACTTCTGCAAGAGCTCTACATGGTTCACCAAAACTTCCAGAGAATTATTGATCTCGTGCGACAGGCCGATGGCAATCTCGGCGAGAGTCACCAGTTGATCGCGGCGCCGGATTTCCCGAATGTCTTTGGCGAAACCGATGGAGCCGACTTCATGCCCCCCCTCGTCGTAAATAATGGATGCGGAGATCGCGACCGGGATGCTGTCGCCTTTTCGCGTCTTGAAGGTCGTTTCAAAATTACTGACCCTTCCCCTGCCGCCGTGGCCATCACCGCGCATGGCCGCCATCACTTTTCGCGCTTCATCAAGGGTCGGATAAACCTCTACGACATTCTTTCCCAGCACTTCTTCAGGGGAGAAGCCGAGATTTTGCCGCGCCCCGTCGTTGTAAAAAGTAATCGTTCCTTGCTTGTCGATGGCAACGATAATATCTGGACAACTCTCGACGAGCTTCTGAAAATATTGTACTGGTAGAGGCATTGTACCCTGGGCGTTCGATAATCATAAGTCGATCCGCGGCCAGATTGCAAGAGCGAAGACCTAGCTCTTCCCGTTTCGGTCGCAATCCGATGTAATTCCAACCCCTTGAATTTGCATATCCAATGCCACCAACGAGAGACACTCGGCAACTAACGTGGACTTTGGCCTGGGCGGTCGTTTTCTGCGACATTGGGACGTCGGTCTACTACGTACCGGGCATCCTTTATGGAAACGTCGGTGACAAGACTCCGTTCTTCGTATTACTGACAACCCTGGGATTCATCCCCCTGGCCCTCAAATACATCGAAATCACTTGGCGCAACCCCGAGGGCGGCGGCGTCGTCACCATCACGACGAAGGCCTTCGGCCCCCTGTGGGGTTGCCTTGGCGGGATGTTGATCACCACCAGCTACTTTCTGACGGCGGCCATTTCCGTGGTCTCCGGTTTTCACTACATCGGCAGCGTCATCGAGTTCCTCGACGCCCACATCGTCGAACTGGCCTGTATCGGGCTTCTCGCCTTGGCGATGTTGAACATCATCGGCATTCGCGAGAGCGCGACCGTGGCGTTATGCATGGCGATTGCGGCGTTCGCCGTCAATGTTGTCGTCATCGTCCTCTCATTCATTGAATTTTCACCTTCCCACTGGCAGCGGGCCTTGGAACACATCTCCCCGGGCGAAGCCATGTCGATCCGAGATCTTTTAATCGGCTTTGGCGCCGCGTGGCTTGCCTTTTCAGGCTTGGAAAGCATAAGCCAACTCAGCCCGACCATGCGACTGCCCCTGCGGCGCACGGCGCGCTGGGCGATGGCCGGGGTGATTTTGACGATGATAATGACCTCACCGTTGCTCACCCTGGCCTCGATCAATTTACTGCCGGGCGAAATCAAAGCGACCCAGAGCGAGCGCTTCATCTCCGAGATCGGGTATCTCTCCGGCGGCATAGGCATCAAACTGGCCGTCGTTTTGAGCGCTTCCCTGCTTCTCCTGTTTGCCGCCAATACAGCCATTATTGGCGCCTACCACATCTTTCTGGCGCTATCGACTTCCGGATTCCTGCCGCGCATCATTTCTCTGCGCAGCGACAGGTTCAACAGTCCACACATTGCGATCCTCATCGCCACCGTCGTTCCCATAACCGTCATCCTTTCAACTAAGGGACAAATTGACCTCCTTGGAGAGATGTACGCCTTCGGATTGCTGGGCGCCTTCGTTTTTTCATCCCTCAGTCTAGACGTCATCCGCTGGCGGCTGGGTCGTCGCGATATCGGCTTTTGGCTCGGACTTTTGACCACGGGGATGATCTTGGTTGCCTGGGGCGTGAACCTGGTTGAAAAAGAGTTGGCGACGCTGTTCGGAGGCGCACTGACGGGGCTCGGTATGATCGTCGCCGTGGGCGTGCGGCGGGCCTGGTTTGTCGATATCCTGCACCAAATTCCGGCGATTCAACGCCTACAAGCGCGGGCTTACCGCGCCTCCGAGGCCCTCGTGGACGAAGAACTAAAGGGGCTCGTGACTCTCGCCGATGCGGTCGAGCTGAAAGCCCTCTATCCAGCCTCGACTTTGCTGGCGGTGCGCGGGGAGTCCCCCAGACTGATCCAGGAAGGCATCAGTCGCGCCAAAGGCAGAGGGGATTCCGCGCTCTATTGCATCTATGTGGAGGAATGGCCTGGTTTGTTCGACGGCCATACGCCCCACCGGCCGAATGAAGAGGGAATTCGCACGCTCCGCTACGCCGTGCAGGAAATCCGCGGCAAGGGGATCGAAACCATTCCCATCTGGGCCGTATCGCATAATGCCGCAGACGCCATTGCCAAGGCGGCGAGCCAGCTGGAAGTCGACGGCGTGCTGATCGGCGCGAGTCAGCGCTCCGCCTTCTATCACATGTTGCGCGGCCACGTCATTAAAGGACTCATGAAGCGCTTGCCGCGCACTTGCCACCTCATGGTTTGCAACTAGTGCAGTGTCCCCAACGCTTCTTTACATTTGGATGCTCCGCAGAGGCAGGCCTTCTGCCCGTGGTCAATAGGCCGATGCCTTGTAGGCCACCCCGCCAACCCCGTCGAGTGGATTTTCCCACGGTTGGGGCCTGACGGAACCTTGTCGTTCTTGTGCCCACGGGCTCCAGTCCCACCTCTG
>JBFJNS010000190.1:0-5943 GCA_041618055.1 Binatia bacterium | reverse complement strand
TTTCGGATCGCTGGGAATACCCAAAGGCGGGTTGGAGATAGGCCCATCTAATCCAAGCCAAAAATGCGATGAACGGGGGTAAGTTTGGGCTCACCTCGCCGGATGAACTCACTGATTTTGCTTGCTTTGGGGGGATTAAAAACCCGGGCTTTCGCGCTGCGAAAGCCCGGGTCGGTTTGACTGCAGTTACTGAGCCGCCGCTTTCGGCGCGGAGATGATCGCGAGCATCTCCTCGTCGGTTTCATACTTGTGTTCCCAGGTATCGCGCTTTTTGGCCTCTTCTTTCTCGGCTGCCTCGAGCACGGTAATATCTTCCTTGGTCACAAACGAGACACCTTTTTCTTCGAGCTTGTCCAATACCGATTCAATCTTGTGCTCAACCTCTTCCGGCGTGAACCCTTCCTTTGTCGCCACGTAACCGTTCACGACTTTCATCCCTCGCTCGGCGTCTTGTTTGGCGACACCGACCAGGCCCACGCTCGCGTTGCGCGACCAGCCCGCGACATAGATGCCATCGAGCACACTTTTGGACTCCGGATCGTAAGGCTGATACGAGGCCGGGTTTGGATCCCCCGGCAGCTCTGCCGGATTGGTCACAAAGGCACCGCGCGAGAACGGCAACCCCAGCGAAGCATCGACCTGGTCGCCGATGGCATAGATCACGCAATCGAGGGGGATTTGGGAATATTCCCCGGTTCCTTTGGCCACGGTCCTCTTGCCGTCTAGAATGAGTTTGTTGTGCTCGACCTCCAAGGCGGCCACTTTCCCGTCGGCAGAGGGAATGACCTTGTATGGCGACGTGAGGTAGCGGAAACGAAGCTTCTGATTGGCGGGCGGCGTCGTTTCTTTGACGGCGGTTTTGAGAATCTCATCGACGTTCTGACCCACGGCTTCCAGTCGCGGTCCGATTCTTTCGATCTCTTTTCGCATATCGTCGTTGTCAAGGTATTGCTCAATCACTTCGAATTCGCTGTCATCATAGGCCTTTTCGACGGGACCGCGGCGTGCCACGATCGTCACCTCGGCGATATTCTTGAAATTGAGCAGCCAATTGGCGACATCCACCATGACGTTGCCCATGCCGATCACCGCCACTCGAGTGCCGAGTTCAAAATGGCGCTCGCTAAAGGGGGGGAGCTTGTTGTAATGATAGACAACGTCTTTCGCATGGTAGACGCCGATACAATCCTCGCCTGGAATGCCCAGCTTCTTGGTCCCCTGCGCTCCGGCAGAGACCACGATGGCACTGAACCCGATCTGCTGAAGCGTTTGCAGAGTCAGGTCCTTGCCCTCTCCGACGGTGACATGCCCGAGGTAGTGAACCTTCGGGTTGGCCAAAATGCGTTTAAATTGCTTGCGCAGTCCCTCCTTCATTTTCTCTTTGTTGGGGAAAATACCGTATTCAGCCAGGCCGCCCGGTTTGACGTCCCGATTGATTAACAGCACCCTATGCCCCGCGTCCGCGAGTTTACGAGTGCCGTAAATACCCGCAGGTCCGGCTCCTACGACTGCAACCAGATGTTGTTTGCTCATAGTGCTTAATCCCAATCCTTTCAATTAAAGTCGTATTTTGAAGAAGGAAACTGCCTTCTAGAGTACTCGAGGATGGACAAGGCGCGCGCTACGTTATTGGAGTTCCCGCTTGCCTTCGTACTCGAGTTCGGTGCCTCTAGAATCTTTGTGGGTGAAAGAAACCAACTCCCATGAACCATCTTCCAAGGGGCCCTTCAAAATATAGGAGTTTTCGTCATTCCCAAGCACCCGGAAATAACATGCCTGCTCTCCGTACCAACGATCAGAAACGGCTTCCACTTGAATCATTCGCGTCCCCAAAAAAAACCGGCAGGGGCTTTCCTGGCCTTTGGCGTCAGATAAGGATTCGACCTTGATTTTCACGCGCTTGTCTCTTTTCCAGGCTTCGGGAACAACGTAATATAACGTAAATCCTAAAAAAATTAAAGGAGCCCAATGGAATCTACAATGCAGCAACTGAAGCAAGATGTCATCAGCGCATGTCGCATTCTTTCCCATCAAAAGCTCGTTGAGGGGTTTGGTCATGTGAGTGCGCGAATTCCGAGTTCGGACCTATTCATTCTGACTCCACGGGTGAGTCTTGCCCTGGTCACGGAACATGAGCTGCTCACGATGAACATGGAGGGAAAAGTCATCGAGGGGAAGGCCCCTGCACCTTTTGAAGCCTGGCTTCACACGGCGATCATGAAGGCTAGGCCCACGATCAACGCGGTCACGAGAATTCACGCCCGCGTGGCCAATATGTTTTCAGTCACTGACCGCAGCCTTGTACCGGTGCATAATCACGGCAGCTTTTTCTCCGGCGGGGTTCCGGTGTTTTCGAAGCCGGACCTCATTTCCACCCGCGCATTAGGCGAGGAGGTCGTTGGGGCCCTTGGCGACCGACCCGCGATTTTGCTCCGCGGCAATGGCCAGGTCACGCTGGGGAGCTCCATAGCGGAAGCGGTCATGATGGCCATTTACCTGGAGGAGGCCGCAGAGATCCTCTACGGCGCGCTTCAGATCGGCAACCCAATCCCCCTCACGGCGGAGGAATCCGGGCAGAGACAGACAGAGGCCTTACCGCCCGTTGACCTCGAAAGAGCGTGGCGTTTTTTCAGACTTCGCGTCGAAGAGGGCGGATGATGGAGCGGATGGCCCGTTAAACGATCTGTCTATTGGGCCGTGGCGCCACTTAGGGACGCAAAAAAAACGCGGCACTCACTTCTGAGTGCCGCGTGCGTTGACGATCACCAGACTGTTACTTTCCGGCGATTTCGAAATTGACTTTGGCTTCTTCCTTGGCCTTGACGGTCACCTTCTGGCTGCTCTTTCCCAAGGTCTCGTGCCACACTTCCACGGTATAGGTTCCCGCAGGCACATCGGTCAATTTGAAGCTCCCGGAGTTATCCGTAACCGCGAAATAAGGATTTTCCGTGGCAACCAGCCACCCTGACATCCATGCATGAACGTCACATTTTAATTGCACCGCCTCGGGCTTCTCGATCTTGACCTGAAGGGTCTTCTTAAACTTCGGCTGGGCCATGTTAAACGGGCTGTTCACCTTGCTGTAGGAATGGACGTTGTGAAGAATGCCGTCGGGATTCAAGATCTCGATTGGGCTGCCGGCCGGAAAGGCCACAACATGCGGGTGATACTCGCACCCATTCTGGTCGACCGTAATTTTCTTAAGCTCGATTTTCTTTCCCTTCTTGATATCGGTTAGAGTTACAACGGCATTGACCAGATTGCCGTCTTTTACGATCAATGTCGGATCGAGTTTAGGAGTTTTGTCACATACTTCCTTGTCTTTTCCAACATCGAGTTTTTTCGGTGCAGGCGCGTTGCCTTTGAATTTAACCGTGCCCGATATCGTTCCGCCATCCTTGACGGCGCCGCCTTCGTAGGCCTCTATGCTCGTCACCGGCAGGGCAATGAGTGCAGCGGCCAAAATCAATAAACCAAATTTTTTCATATCATCCTCCTTCTTATAGGCTCTGTTAATAATCTTTTAGACGTATATAAGCGGTCCCTATTCAGCGACGCACGGGCTTAGTCTTCGCTATGTCAGGCGGAGCAGGAGCGGCAGCCACGCCCGCGCCATTTTGCCGTCCCAGGGTCATGACATAGTCACGGAGCGCCTCGATCTGCCTATCGTCCTTGCCGCCGAGAATATTATCGGGTCCGCCGGGATAGAAAGAAGGCATTTTCGTCCCCGGCTCGAGTTTTTGCGGATCTTGCAACCATTTCACGATCCAGCTCGGGCTTAGCCGCTGGCGCGCCAGAGTCAAATCGGGCGCCCAGCCCTCCTTGGGCCCTGTCGGGGTCTTCGCGCCGCGAATATGACAACTGAAACAGTTGAAGTATTCTTCCCCTATGAGGGTGCGGGCTGCTTCCAAGTTTTCTCGCGGAACCTTTTTGTCGTCGAAGTAAACGTAAGGGTTTTCAATCTTGGAGAGGCCATTGAAATAATTTACGAGTTGGGTCGTGTGCTGATCCGAGAACCCAAATGTCGGCATTCTGACCTCGAGCCATGGCCGCACTAACAACGGTGCCTTGAGGAATCCAAACAGCCAGTTCGATTGCACTTTCTCCCCTTCGCCATTGAGCGCAGGGGGCGCCGAAGCGGGGTTTTCATAATACTTGCGGATAAACCCGCCCTGCTTCTCGATTTCGTGGCAGCCGACACAATTGTACTGGAGCATCACGCGACGGCCTTCGACGACTTGCACGACCCGCTGACCCTGATCCGCCTGGTAGCGGTCTCCCACCTTGCGTTCTCTGAAACCCCCCAGCACGACGGTCAGCGCCTTGACGTCTTCTTCGGCGAGGGCGAACTGGGGCATCAACTGTTCTATCCGCTCCGTTGCGTAAATCCGGGGATCTTTGATTTTGTTGAACGTCCAATCGTCCCAGGTTTGGGGAATGTCCGTTCGATTGCCAAAGAAAAGTTCGTCCAATGTTTTGGACCCGAAGGTTGTCAACTCGACCCCGATCCGGGATTCTTTTTCGAGTCCTTTGATTTCGTGGCAGCCGTAACAGCCGTATCGGCGAACCAGGGATTCGCCCAACTTGATGTTCTTTTCATCCGCAAGACGTTTTTCGATGTCCGAGATCGGCGGTGTTTTCGCCCCGAGAGTGGCAAGATATGCGGTAATCGCCGTCGCCTCGTCATCTCTCAGCCTCAGGCTCGGCATATTGGTGGAGGCCGAGTAGGCGCGCGGATCTTTGATCCAGTGATAAATCCATTGCGGACCAGTTTTGCTCGCAATATCCTCCAGATTCGGCACCAAATCTTTATCTTTGCCCACGACGGTCGTGAATTCTCCTTCGGCGAAGCCGTGGCAGCCTTTACAGCCAACCGTCTCGACCAGATTTTTCCCTTTGGCAATCTCATTCGCATCGCCTTCGCGGAAACCCGCCGGCAGTGGATGCTCCTGAAGCCACTTTTCACCCTCTTCCTTCGAGAGCGACCAGAGATAGGCCGTGATGGCGATCGATTCGCTTTCTTTGAGAATGAAGTTTGGCATGCGCGTGCGCGGTCTCAATTTGTGCGGGTTTTCAACCCAACGGACCATCCAGGTGGGATTTACCTTGGCACTGATCTTCAATAGACTCGGCCCGATCTTGGGAATGGTCTCATACCCCTTGACGAGGTGGCAGCCTGTACAGCCGACCTGTTCGAATATTCGCTGCCCCTGCGCGAGCAGCGGCGCGTCTTCAAGTCTTTGCAGGTCGAGATGACAGGAGGGACAACTCGATTGCACCTTAGATCCGCGCAGGAGGGGAAATTCCCACAGGTGCACTTCCCCGTGCGCGTGCTTGACGCTATTGACCGCGACCCCCTGGCCCTCGTGGCAAGGGGTGCAGCCAAACTTCTCCGGCGGATGGGCGTTGTCGGAGAGCAGGACCTCGCGCCGCGGATGGGTCTTAAACGGCTGAGGCTGATCTTCGAAGCCGGCCCTGTTGATGGCTATATGGCAGCTTTGACAGCGATCGACGCGCGCGATCGGTTGATCGAACCGATTGCGGTCGAATTCTTCCATGACCGCCTGTTGTATGCTGGGAATTTTGTAGAAGGAAATCGGGCCGAGCCGAAAGGTGACGTTGTCCATTACGCGCCGCCATTTATCTCTCTCGGCAGTCAGCTTGCTGAGTTCATTTTCCAGCTCTGTGGTTGAGGCGAGAATCGTTTTGATTTCTTCTTTGAGCTGCTCCCGCTTGCTTCGCGCCGCTTCGAGCTGCGGCTCAAGCCTTGCCCGTTCTTGCTCGAGCTCCGCAATTCGCTTCTGGTAGGGTTGGGTGCTTCTCTGCTGCTGGACGGCGTGATCGAATTCATACCACACCTCTTCCAACTCGCTCTTGATAAACTTGACCTCTTGATCAATCTCTTTGAAGCGTATGTCCGCCTGATCCTCTTGTTTCTCAAGG
>JBFJNS010000189.1:0-5959 GCA_041618055.1 Binatia bacterium | reverse complement strand
TCTCGTCGAGGTACTCGTTGATGATTGCGGATTCATAGACGACCGCATCGCCATCGACCAGAACCGGAACCTTGCCGTATGGATTGAGCTCAAGAAGCTCTTTGGGCTTGTTTTTGAGATCGACTTCGACAAGCTCGTAGGGGATCCTTTTTTCCGCCAGGACAAGCCTTGTCCTGTGGGCGTAAGGTCAGGGACCGTAAGAAAACAGTTTCATACACATCTCCTCCGGGTTAGTTGTGCGCTTCTAACACCTTCCGAGCGCTGTCGCAACTCCAAAAAAACACGAACTGAGGCGCCGACTCGAAAGTCTGAGGATCTTTTGTCGTATACGTCGCTCCTCCTCCCCTAAACAAGATCGGTTCATGTTCTTTGGGTCGCGTTTACTGACAGGGCAACACATTCCGGTAAGAAAATGGCATCATCCCGAGCAACGCCTCCGATGATGACGGTTACGAGGGCGGCAACGCGGTATCATGGTCCGGGCGCTTAGACAAGTCTATCACAGGTGGCCAGCGGCACCGACGCTGTGAGGCTGACTATTTGCTGGCTTGGTGGCACAGTTCGAGAAGAACGAAGGCTTATCTACCTCTTCCCTGCGGGCGTCTATAAAAGTAGGAGGATCTGGAGTCGGCCGTTGCCTCGCTGGCCCGTTTCAGCATCCGTGCCATTCTTTTTCCCGTGACGTCCTCGACATAGTCGGACAGTAAATGGTCCCGCGTGCTCTTGATCTTTTGCCGGATCCGATTCTTCCGAACGACGTCTCGTCCGGCCATTAGCAACTCCTCGGTGAGTATGGAAACAGTTCCCTGCCGCCCGCGCGCTGAGAGTTGAAGGGAGAACCTCCCTTCGTGAGTCTGGTCGATTACGCTGTACTCAAGCTCTTTGTCTACACTGCGAATGATACCCCTCAGTAGCTCTGCGGTCTGTTTAACGAATTCACGATCAGTCATGAAACCTCCCTTGTCTAGGCCCAATGCGGCCCAAATGATCCCGAATGTCCTTGCGGCCTGAGAAACTTGAAGCAAGAACAACTCCGCCCCGGCGCGCCGAATAGACAGCCGACGCTGCAAGCGTGCAAGTCAACCGCTACTGCCAACGCGTGAGCCAGCTTCGTTGGTGCGAGCAAAGCGGGGCCACCCGACCGGTTGCCCCGAGTGATTAGCGACTTGGCAAAAAGACTACCAGCGATTACTTCCGCGGTCGCGGCCTCCGCGACCACCACCGCTATCGCGCTGCCCCATCGGCTTCGCTTCGTTAACGGTGAGAGTCCGGCCGTCGAGCTCGGTGCCGTTCAGCGATTGGATGGCTTGTTGAGCCTCGCCGCCCGAACTCATCTCCACGAAGCCAAAGCCGCGTGACTGCCCTGTAAACTTGTCGGAGATCACCCTGGCCGATTCGACGGTCCCGTGAGCGGAAAAGATCTCCTGCAGCCGCCCTTCCGTGACTGAATAAGGCAGACCGCCAACATACAATTTATTGCCCATGTTCTCCTCCTAAATAAGAGAATGGTTATGTCTATGACCCTGAGAATTAGACTGCCGATCGGGCAGAACATGGATAAATTACGTGCTTCAAGCACGCTCTGGTCGGTTTGTCCTTAAGGTATCTTTCGCAGGGAGAGACGGATTAGAGGCCTTCAGCGATTGGTTTTTCCTCTTTCAGAAGGCCCGATACTGAAGGAAGATGCTTCACGCTATAGGTTAACAGGGATGGTGTCAACTCCCCAGACGCCTTATTTTTGTTGTGATTCCGTAGAGCTCGCGGGGAGTGGAAAATAGGGCGGCTAGAGAAAGGGGTCGGAGTGACATAGTGGAGCAATGAAACGGCCACGGCTCTTAGGTTCTAGTCCGTTCGTGCCGAAAATTCCTGGAGCGCAGGAGGCCCGCCAGGCCTACGATATCATTAGGTCGTGGTGACAGTCGCGCGACGGTTTTTCACACGGCTCAAGCCTGCGACGTGTTTCCCAACCTTAACCGGTGACCGACCGGAATTTCCAATCCTGATCGGGTTCGCGACGGCGGCTCGACAGTGTAAACACCCTGGCGTTCAATGGTGGGCGACTGACGGATCATGTGCTTCAAGGAGAGAATAGATGGCGGCAGTCTTTTCGTAACGGAACACGAACACCTTTGTTGCTATCCGGCGCTCGTCTCATTCAATACCCGCTTGCGAGGACGCTCCGAATCAAGGAATCCTCAACGATCTCTTTCGGGTTCATCTTCCGGAGATTCGGATTGGCCTTGGCAAGAATCTGATGAATCTTTTTGACCCCCGCAGCCTTGGGAACCAGATCATTACTGTACAAGTGCTGAATCGCGTGGTAACTGACTTCCGCTTCTTCAGCTCGGCTCAAGCGGAGATGCCTCATGATCGTTTGAATGACGCCCGATTTGTTCTCGGGGTTTTTCACGTAGCGGACCGCATCGAGCGTGCCTTTGATAATTCCCTCGATGGTTTTCGGATCTTGGCGCACAAACTGCCGTCGCGTCGTGAGCGAGGGCCCCAGGTACGATATGGGCGCGCGACCCAAATCCACGAACGCCGTAAATCCTTTTTTCTTCAACGGTTCGCTAAACGCATACCCCAACCAGGAAGCTTGCACCCGTCCCGACTCCAGGGCTTGCGCGCGCGAGGGTTGATCCCCCAGCACCACGAATTGAATTTTATCCCTGTCGGGATCGAGATTGAGGTAATCAAGGGCCAGCATATTGTTTGCCCATCCACCGCCTCCAATGCTTTGGATCGCCACCCGCTTCCCTCTGAGATCGTCCGGCTTCTGAATCTCGGGGCGCGCCATGAAAATTCCCTCACCGCGGCCGATGACGTTAGCCACGACAAAGACATCCAGTCCGGCTGCAGCCCCGTTTAGCACGTTGTTGGCGCTGGTAAAGACCATTTGGACATCGCCCGAGGCCATCGCAGACATGAACAGAGGGCCGCTCCGCATGTAAATAGCCTCCACGTTCAGGCCGTGTTTGCAATCAAATCCCTGCTCGATGCCGAGCCACACCGCTGTTGGTATTTCACTTGTTATGCCGTAGGCAACGCGGAATAAGGGCGCCGGTTGAGCGCCACTCGGCAATGCCAGAACCATCAGCACGAAAACCGCGAGCAAGAAACTATTCCTGGTGCGCACAACAACAGCTCTCACGGCCCGAAGAAATCTAGCGGCAGAAGCGATAGGTGACCTCATACGGACCTCCCTGAGACAAAAGGAAGCGGAGTGAGGTTCTGCACTGCAACAATCTATGATTCCAGCAGCCTCGACGCCGCTCTTACGGTTTGCTGCCTAGAGACTGAACGATCGAGAGATCAGCATGAGCTTATACTCTTCGGGTCAATTGCGTGCAACGATATTTTTTTGCTTGGCGGCGGGAGACCGCTTTTGCGGTTGTCAGTTACGGCCAAGGGGTGCTAAGAGTTGGCTGTGCCGAGAAAGACTGGCGTACGACGCTTGCGCGGCTACAAGGCATGCGGCGGACAGGAGAAGCGAACCGCGACAATGTTCCAACCCGCGGGAGCCGCCGGCTGTGGATCCCTCGCTCGTCGCTGAACAGAGCCGACGGTTAGCTCGACCGAACGACATCCCCTGGACGGGCAGTCACGATTGTGGGCGGGCCCGTAAACCAGAATGAGCGTTTTGGGAGGCCGACGGATAACTCAAACGCCGTCGACGTCGGGGGGCTTCGAGTCACGCAGACGAAACGTCCATAGGTATAACGAAGAACTTCTATGATTTAAGGAGGACGCCATGGAAAGGGAAATAGAGCGCGTCAGGGAACGAGAGCCTGAGCCGGAAAACTACTACGACTTCATGCTGCGGTGGAAGATGGAGAAAACCCGCCAGAGGCAGGAGGGCCTGGTCCTGATCAAGGGCAAGGAATTGCCCTGGGAGCAGAGCCGTCATGGGTTGGGGAAAATGTATACCGGGCCCGCCAACTGGGACAAGGTCGCGGCTCCAGGCTGGATCGTTACGCGTACCGGCATGGAAAAAATCAGGCGCGGCAAGCACAGCCATACGGGCGGAGGCGTGCTCTTCTATGTTCTCGAGGGTCACGGCTGCACTGTCAACAACGATATCCGGATGGAATGGAAGCGAGGAGATCTGGAGCTGATCCCGATCACGCGCTATGAAAACGTCCACCAGCATTTCAATCTGGACGAGGGGCAACCCTGCGGCAAGCTGGTGGTCCGGTTTTGGCCCTTCATGGAGCCTCTGGCTTATGAGACAAGACAGGTGGACGATTCCCCCGACTGGAAAGGGCCGAGAAACGGTCAACTCTACCGGCCCGAGGGCTTCGTGCCGGAGACCGCCAGAGTACATGGGTACGACATCTCTTTTGATAAGCCGCCGGCAACGCTGCTCGACGATCTGTTACGCCGGAGGAACGAGTGGCGAGAGCGAATGAGCAAAGCGAAGTTCGTGATCGAGGAAAAGGACTGCCGGCTGGAACGAAATCGCATGGGACTTTACCGCTGGTACATCCACCCCGCGTTCACTGATGTGGGGTGCCGGCATATCCTCTTCTGGACGCAGGATATCCCGCCCGGGAGCCGAAGCGGCCAGCAGAAACATCAGGGGGCGCGGATTCACTACGTCGTCGAAGGCAAGGGGTACACCCTTCTCAACGGAGTGCGTTACGACTGGGAAGAGGAAGATTTGCTCATCGTGCCCATTCGAAGAGGCGGCACGATCATTCAACACTTCAACGCGGACCCCGCCCGCCCGGCCAAGTTGGCGGTGGCAGAGCCTAACTGGTACGACATCTTAGGAGTGGACATGGCTTGCGGCCTCGAGCAATTGGAGAACTCGCCGGACTATCCTTGAGCGGCGACCGAGGAGATGGCCCATTACAGGGCCGAGGTCTCGCGGCACCGAGCCTGTGCCGTGGGCCGTCCTTCAAGGACGCCTCACGGCACTCTGACGCAAAGCAATATTTCTTATATTCACGCTGAACGAGCAGAGGAGTGACATGGTGTTATTAACCGTGCATAGAGGGCTTGCCGAATACAATGGCAAATGCCTCGCTTTTCTTGATCCTTCTGCCATGGCGGAAGCGAACATCGGCATCAATGACGTCATCGAGATCCGCAGCCATTCTGGCAGAACGGCGCTCGCAAAAGTTGGGACCCCCATTCCCGAGGAGGCAGGGAAGGGTACGATCCGTCTCGACCGCTACCTGCGCGAGGCGATTAAAGTATCGCTTAAAGACGGAGTACAGATAGAGAAGACTATTGCCCAGCCCGCCATTCGGGTCTGTCTCAAGCCCTTGATCAATCTATCCCTTTCCTTGCGCCAATTGCAGAGCCATCTGCAAGAGACTTTGACAGCGGATTCGCTGCCGGTTTGCGAAGGCTCCATTATCTTTGCGAGTCTCCCCGCAGCGGCGGGTGGGGCTCCCTTCAAAGTCGCGGTGGTTGAGCCTGGTCCAGGTGTCGTCACACCCGCCACCAAGATCGAGTTCGTCTCCCGCACGGGCACGGTGGACGAGGAGCACAAGCATGAGCATGGAATCATCTCCGAAGTAACCTATGAAGACGTGGGCGGGCGGCAAAATGAAATCAAGGCGCTAAAAGAGCTGATAGAGATACCGCTTCGCTTCCCGCAAGTTTACTCCCACCTGGGAATCGCCCTCCCGCGAGGCGTCATCTTTCACGGCCCCCCCGGTGTCGGCAAGACGCATCTGGCATTGGCCGCTGCCAATGAAATTGACGCCCATTGCTTCTACATCAATGGCCCTGAAATCGTCAGCAGCCAGTTCGGTGAGACGGAAACAAACCTGCGCGAGATTTTCCATGAAGCCGGCCACCATACGCCATCCATAATTCTTATCGACGAGCTTGATGTGATAGCCCCCAAGCGCAGCGAAGGCGGATCCCCCACGACGATGAGAATGGTGTCCCAGTTGTTGACTCTGCTTGACGGTCTAAAGAAAATGGAGGGCGTCATCGTTATCGG
>JBFJNS010000188.1:0-5961 GCA_041618055.1 Binatia bacterium | reverse complement strand
GTATAGCGGGTTTGAGATTCGTCGAGAACGGCTATCAAGGATTGAAGTTTGGCTTCTAGCTCTTGACGAATGTCTAATGTGGATTGCGTGTCGCGTTGCACGATCTCGTGGGTTTGCCGCGCCAGATTCTCCGCCACCGCAAATCGCTTTGTTAGATCCGCCAGTTCGACATCGAGTCGGCCGATGCGGGAATCGTACCCCTTCATCGCGCCGAAGTCTTGGGCTAGACGAATATGGATTTCCTCAATTTTTCCGCCTAGGCCTTGTTGTAATTCATTGATACGGGAACCTGCGCTATTTAAATCGCTTCGTTGTTCGGTGAGTTCAGTTTTGATTGACGCGAGGTCCCGTCTGAGGACTTCAGCGGTTTGCTCGCATTGCTGAGCATTGCGCGCGCTAAGGGTTTTGATCTGCAATGCAACCGATTCGGCTTGGGCGACGCGTTGATCGAGGTTCTGAGCTTCGGACCTTAATTCGCGCATTTCCCCTTGGGTGGATCGGAGAGCGTCGAATTTTGCACGTATCTGCTCTTCCAGCGCATTAATGTGCGCGTTCAGAGCATCTCCAAGCTTCTGGACTCCCGCTTGCTGTCCTTCCAGTTGCAACTGACGCTCGTTTACGTAAGCCCGGAAGGAACTCAACTCCTGTTGAATAAACTCTTTGACGACAGCGGAAGGTGCCTTCGCGGTCTCGATACGGGCCATTCTGTCGGTGAAAGCGAAGATCTCTGATTTTATTTCATCCAGCTCTGCGGCCCGGCCTTCCAGAAGATGGTGCCGCAGATCACTGATTTGTCGGACCAGCGTCGATTCCAACCGCTTGATTTGGTCGGCCCGCTCAGCTTCTCCGGCTGCAAAGGCCTGCGCCAAGCCAAGGTCGGACTCGGCCTTTTTGATTAACCATTCAAACAACGATTCTCTGCCGTTACCGATTCGCTGCTTGTCGGGCTTGGCCGGGGGGTCGCTAGTTTCGTCGAAAAGTCCCACTTAATCGGCTCCTCGTATTCACAGATGTGGTCGTAAGAATCTGCCAGTTACAAGTAATCATCGGGTCTTGGTTAGCTAAACTTATGCCAATAATGAACGGCCTAAAACCTGTGTAAATTCTGGAGTAAAATCGCCCGACGCTACAACGGAAACGTTTCAATGGCCGTAAATTAGACGGACGGAGACGAAAATCTGTCACCAGATGAAACTTTTGTCCCTTTGCGGGGTGGCGGAGGCGTCGGAGGTCATTAAGTATCAGGATGCGGTGTCAATTATATGACGGATCCTCGTTGGAATTATTTGACGTCGCGAAGCGTCACTAGGAATTTTATTCCATTCGGTCCCGGTTGCTTGTGCGCGTTGACGGAGTGAATGGCGAATTATTTCCAACGGTCAAGGCCCGGACGAAACTCTATAGTATTGGCAAGCTTATTGCGTTGACGGTTCTCGATCTGGTCCGGCAAGACTACCTAAAGTGTATCCGTTAAAAGCGGTGACTTGCCCGTGTACCGGGAAGGCGGTCCGTAGATGTCCGAGCGTAAGATCAAAAATAGAATTCTTTTGGTGGATGATTCGGAAACCGTTCTCATGTTGGAGCGCATGATTTTAAAGGGCGGCAGTTACGAGGTAGCAATGGCCAGAGATGGCAGAGAGGGGGTGGCGAAGGCACTGGCACTGAAACCGGATTTGATCCTCATGGACGTGATCATGCCTGAAATGGACGGGATTGAAGCGATCAGGGCGTTGCGCGCCAGCAGTGAAACCCGTTCGATTCCCATTCTCATTGTGACCACCAAGGGCGAGGAAGAAAGCATGGAAACCGGTTATCTCAGCGGTTGTAGCGACTACATCACCAAGCCCATAGATAGTTTGGAGTTGCTGACCAAAATACGAAACTTTCTCGATGAGTGAAGCGTTAAAGCCGCTGAAGGGAAAACCTGTGAAGAAGGCACCGTCACGGATAGGAACCCCCGTTGAGAGGGATAATCAAAAGCTGCGCCGCCGGGTGGCCGATTTGGAAAGGGAACTGGAACGGTGCCATGCGGAGCTCAGCAAGCTTGCTGCCTCGGGAGTCGGCGCAGAGACGCTGTTAGCCCGGCGGTTCGTCGCCATGGAGTTGCAGCACGGTGATCTGGCCAGTCTTCTTGTCGCTAGCATGAGGCTACAGTCGTCTCTGAAAAGGCAGGACATCCTCGGCGCCATCCGAGAAATCGTGAGTAACTTGGTCGGAGTGGAGGAAATGGCGCTCTTTGAGATCGACCGCCTCACTCTAAAATTGCCCCTGGCCGATGGTTTCGGCAGCCACGGCGACGACTTGTCTGAGATCCGATTCGGAGAGGGTCCGATCGGATCAGCGGCCTCGACCGGCGAGTCATTTTTCCATGATGTCAACGAACATGGAACGTCCCTTGATCATCAGCGGTGTCCGAGGGCTTGTATTCCTCTGAAAGTGGACGGCGAGGTGTGGGGAGTCATCGTAATTTTCCGACTACTGCCCCACAAGGAGCGATTCGTGGCGCTCGACTATCAGCTTTTTGATTTACTTTCCACCCGAGCCGGGATAGCGCTCTATTGCGCGAAGCTAGCGGACGAACGACTTTCCATCGCGAAGATCTCGGCGTGACACCAAAATTTAAAACGGTCACGAGCTTACCCGCCTCGGGGGCCATGATTGGATGGCCGAAGCGAGGGGCGATTGAAAAGGAAAAATTCGCTATAGCGCCCGACGGCGCCGCCCGGGCGAAGATGTATCTCCATCCGGGACAATTGTTCGCGTCGGTTGAGTGCACCGCTGTAACGACGATTCTCGGTTCATGCGTTTCCCTCTGCCTATGGGATCCGGTGGCTAAAATTGGCGGCATCAATCATTATCTTTTGCCGTTCTGGGTCGGAGACGATATCGCCTCGCCGCGTTTCGGAACAGTGGCAATCGAGACCCTTATCGATAAAGTCCTTTCTCTCGGAGCGCGCAGAAATCATCTAAGGGCGAAACTCTTCGGCGGCGCATGCGTTATCGAGGCCTTTAGGGAAAACAAGGATCATATCGGCACGGTCAATGCGAGGCTGGCTGAAAGTATGTTGCGAGTGCGGGGTATCCCCGTGGTTGAGCAGGACCTTGGCGGGCGTCGGGGCCGAAAGCTCGTTTACAACACCGACGATGGCGCGTGTTGGATCAAATACCTTTAGGAAAACGTAATGGCCGAGAATTTTGAAATCGATTTGAAATCGATTATGTGCACCTTCGAAGTGGAGTGCAATGAGCGCATCGCCGAAATCGAGCAGGCGATATTGGCGCTGGAGTCGCATCCCGAGCACGAGACGCTGCTTGAGAGGATATTCCGGAATGCCCACACGATAAAAGGCAACGCTGCTAGTCTGGGAATCGTTTCGGTCGCCGAGTTCAGCCACGGGATTGAAAATCTCTTGCAACGTTTGCGGGCCGGGACGATTCCGGTGAATCAGCAGGTGGTAACGCTTTTGCTCCGCTCCGCCGACGCTTTGAGGGAGCTTTTGCCAGCATCCATTGACGGTTCTGATACGATGTCGGCGGAAAACGCTGCATTGCTCCAATACCTAGCGCGGGGAAGTATGGGCGGCGGTGGGGCTCAATCGACGCCTGAAAGCGAAAGACCGACGAAAGCGTTATCGAGTAATGTCCCGCCTGGACGCGACGAGACGTTGATCACGGATCGCAATGGTACCATCCGCGTGGACATTCGGAAGCTCGATCGGATGCTCAACTTGGCAGGAGAAATTACCATCGCACAGGGGCGACTGCGCCAGGCGCTGGAGATGGGGTGGGCGGGGGGTGAAAGAGTTCGGAATGAGACCTTCGAAATACGTGAGCAATTGGAGCGCCTGTCCCTGGACCTGCAAGATGAGATTATGAAAATCCGCATGGTTCCCGTGGGACCAATATTTCGCCAATACATTCGGGTTGTGCGTGATGTTGCAGTGGCGAACCGAAAGGAAGCGCGCCTGGTGATGAAAGGCGGAGATGTGGAACTCGATCTTAGTGTGATCGAACATCTCAAGGATCCTCTCACCCATATGATCCGCAACTGCCTAGATCACGGAATCGAATTCCCCGAGACTCGGCTGGCGCAAGGAAAAGACCCCTGTGGATTGATTACTCTCAATGCATTTCATGACGGTGGTAACATTGTGATTCAGCTTGTCGATGACGGCGCCGGTCTAAACCGAGACCGCATACTGGCTCGGGCGAAGGAGCAGGGTTTGGTTGTTGAAGGAAGCACTCCTACCGATCATGAGATTTTCCAGTTCATTTTCCGACCGGGTTTTTCGACGGCGGCAGCGATCACCGAATTGTCCGGGCGCGGAGTCGGAATGGATGTCGTTAAGCGGGAAATCGAGGCTGCACGGGGTTCCGTCGGTCTCGATAGCGAAACTGGCAAAGGCACGAGGGTCACCATCCGCCTGCCGCTGACTCTGGCGATCATCGAGGGTTTCGGAGTCGGGGTCGGAGACGATACCTACATATTACCGCTCCACACCGTGCGAGAATGTTTGCCGTTTTGTGGCGAAGAACAATCCGTTGACAAAAGCCGGGGGCTTATCAACCTGCGGGGGGAGCCGCTTTCCTATATTCGACTTCGCAGCCGTTTTGGCACCGATGCGGTGCAGTCGGGGCGGGAATCCATCGTCGTCGTGGAGTGCGACGGACTCAGAGCCGGGCTTGCGGTGGATGCTCTTTACGGGCCGCGTCAGACGGTGATCAAGCCGATGGGTAAACCATTGATTCAGTCTTCTTGCATAGCGGGCTCGGCGATTCTCGACAATGGACGAGTGGCTCTAATCTTGGATATTGCCCAGGTTCTTCGAGAGGCGGCTCAGTCGGCCGGCCAGACGCGCTTTGTCGCTGCGCCTTGAGGAAACAAAGAAAGGTTCTCATGACGAGAGAAGCCGCCAACAATCAGAAGGAGAGATAGGCATGTTGAAACGTATAAGAATCGCTGGTCGCGTAGCGTTTGGCTTCGGCTTGATCATGATGATGATGGCGGTCATGGCGGTGTCGGCGTACTGGGCGGTTAGCACCGTGGAGACCTTCTCCGTTAAAGTACTCAAAGGGGAAGCCGCCGTGGCCCAGCGCGCGGCATGGAATTTGGCGAATATGCTAGCATTGCGCCGCTATGAAAAAGACCTCTTTCTCAGCATCGGTAACACTGCGGGCGTGCACGAATATATCAAGAAATGGACAGAGCAACGGATTTTAATGGAGAAGGGTATTGAGGCGATTGCTCAGTCTAGCCTTCGTGACGAGGATAAGAACATCACGGCTTCCATGCGCCAGGAACTGGCCGAATATGCTGATGGATTTCTAAAAATAGCGGATCAAATAAAATCCGGAACCATAGTAAATTTACAGGAAGCAAACGAGGCGATTGCGAAACACACGGTACCGTTAGCGCGGCTGGAAAAACACGCGGAGAATTTGGCTCGAGAATACAATCGTAAACTACACGGCAGCGAAGAGCACGTCACGAGTTATGTTGCCAAGACGTTTCAAATCATGCTGGCTTTGCTCTGCATCACCGCAATCATGATTATCGTCATAACCCTAACCGTGTCACGCAGCATTACGGAACCCCTCAACGGTTTAGTTGGCCGATTGCATGATATTACCAAGGGCGACGGAGATCTCACCAAGCGATTGGACGTAAATTCCGGCGATGAAATCGGAGAAGTCGCTCGGCTCTTCAACTCATTCATGGGTAATCTCTCACAGGTCATTGGTGAGGTTCGCAACGCCGCCAACGGATTGGCTTCGGCGTCGGCTCTGGTTTCTTCATCGGCTCAGACTCTCTCTCAGGGTACCAGCGAACAAGCGGCTTCGGTAGAAGAAACCACGGCGAGTTTGCAGGAGATGAATGCCTCGATTACCCAAAATGCTGAGAATAGCCGCCAGATGGAGCAAATGGCTCTCAAGGGCGCAAAGGATATGGAGCAGGGCGGC
>JBFJNS010000187.1:0-5967 GCA_041618055.1 Binatia bacterium | reverse complement strand
CGGTGCCCAACTTTGGAGATCCCGACCGCGGACTGCGCTTGAGAGAAGGCATGGTTTTGGCCATTGAACCCATGGTGAACGCGGGCAGTCACGAGGTGGAGATCATGGATGACGGCTGGACTGCGGTCACCAAGGACAGGAGCTTATCAGCTCATTTCGAGCATTCTGTGGCCGTGACAAAAAATGGTCCCTACGTACTGAGTCAATTGTAGGGTTCGGGATTGGCCGTCCGGGTAACGATTAGGTTTTATGCCAAAAGAAGACGCCATCGAAGTCACCGGCACCGTCCTGGAAACGCTGCCCAACGCGATGTTTCGCGTTGAACTGGATAACGGCCATAAAGTGTTGGCGCATATCTCGGGAAAAATGAGGATGCATTATATTAAAATCCTTCCCGGGGATAAGGTGAAAATAGAGTTGTCTCCGTATGACTTGGGCCGGGGACGGATCGTCTATCGTGAGCGATAAGAACGGGAGACATCGTGAAGGTCAGAGCTTCGGTCAAAAAAATTTGTAACAAATGCAAGGTTATCAGGCGTAAAGGGGTCGTACGCGTTCTGTGTGTGAACACCAAGCACAAGCAGAGACAGGGTTGACCGGAGGACAATGGGTAAAAAACCGCGTAAGGGCTTGATGGAGCGATTTGAATTCTGAGGCCTGTAAGCTGAAGTTCCAAAAGGGGGAGAGAATATGGCACGTATCGCGGGAGTGGACCTGCCACGAAACAAACAAATGGAAGTCGCTCTCACCTATATCTATGGCATAGGACGTAGCGCCTCGCGAAGCATTTTGAATAAGGCCGGGGTTTCCCTCGCTCTGAAGAGCGACGAGCTTTCCGACGATGACGTGGTCAAAATACGCCAAATCATTGACCAAAGCTACAAAGTCGAGGGCGATCTCCGTCGCGATGTGTCGACGAATATCAAGCGCCATATCGACATGGGGTCCTATCGCGGCCTGCGACACCGCAGAAATCTTCCAGTCCGGGGTCAGAGAACTCACACGAATGCGAGGACTCGCAAAGGGCCGAGAAAGACCGTTGCAGGGAAGAAGGGGCCTCCGTCAAAAGGCTAGCAAGTAAAACAGGAGCATAAAATGGCGAAACCGGACGAAGCCGCAGACGAAAAAGAAGACAAGAAGGCTGAACCCCAGGCGGAGCAAAAGGCCGGGGAAAAGGCGGCGCGCAGGAAGCGGGGACGAAAAAATATTGCCGAAGGTGTAGTGCATATTCACTCCACGTTCAACAATACGATCGTCACCATCACAGATTATCAGGGTAACGTCATCTCCTGGTCGAGCGCCGGCAGCATGGGTTTCAAAGGGTCGCGCAAGGGAACTCCATTCGCAGCACAGCAGGCTGCGGACAGCGCGGCCAAAAAGGCCATGGACCACGGCTTGCGCAGCGTGCAAATTTTTGTGCGGGGCCCGGGGGCTGGACGGGAGTCGGCGCTACGAGCGCTGCAATCGGCAGGCTTCAACATCAGCCTGATCAAAGACGTTACACCGATCCCGCACAACGGGTGCCGTCCACCCAAACGTCGGCGGGTTTAGTGATCACAAGGAGGAAGGATTGGCTAGATACACAGAATCTGTGTGCCGGCTCTGCAGGCGAGAGAATCTGAAGCTCTTTTTGAAGGGCGAGCGCTGTTATACGGACAAATGCGCCATCGAGCGGCGCAACTATCCTCCGGGGGAGCACGGTCAGGCCCGGCCGAAGTTCTCGGAGTATAGCATCCAGTTGCGAGAAAAGCAGAAGGTCAAGCGAATGTACGGGTTGTTGGAAAACCAATTCCGACGGACCTTCGGCCAAGCCAGCAGGGTCAAGGGCATTACGGGTGAGGCGTTGCTGGTGCTCTTGGAACGGCGCCTGGACAACGTAACTTATCGCCTCGGATTTGCCAGTTCGCGGGCGGACGCGCGGATGTTAGTGCGCCATGGCCACATTAGGGTCAATGGGAAACGGGTGAATATCCCTTCGTATTACGTTCGCGTTGGTGATGTCGTATCGGTCAAAGAAAAAAGCCGCCAGATGGCAAGGGTGCTCACGGCCATGGAAGGCGCCCAGCGGCGCGGTATCCCCGAGTGGGCGGAGCTGGACCGGGAGGCGTGCAGCGGGAAAATCAACCTGTTGCCTACACGGAGCGACATCACTATGCCCATTAACGAGAAATTGATTGTAGAATTGTATTCGAAGTAACTCTCGAATACGGGGAGAAACTATGTCTACGATGAATCGGCATTGGATGGATCTGATCAAACCGAAGCAATTGGAGGTGGACGATAAGACGCTGACGTCGACCTATGGTAAGTTCTATGCCGAACCGTTCGAACGGGGTTTCGGCCAGACCATCGGCAATTCCCTGAGAAGAATCCTGCTATCGTCGCTCATGGGTGCTTCGATTGTTGCAGTGCGAATCAAGGGCATCCTGCACGAGTTTTCAACCATCACGGGCGTGACGGAGGATGTGACCGACATTATCTTAAATTTGAAAGAAGTCCGGCTGCGGCTGCACGACGGCGAAGCGCAAACGTTGAAAATCGACGCCAAAGGTTCGGGCATCGTATCCGCGAAGGACATCGTGGCTCCTGCCAGCGTCGAAATTCTCAACCCCGAGCAAAAAATCGCGAGCTTATCCCGTGATGCCAAGCTCGAGATGGAAATGGTCGCCAAGCTGGGCCGCGGTTATGTCCCGGCCGAAAGAAACAAGGAGGAAGGGATGCCGGTGGATACCATTTTCATCGACGCCCTTTTTTCCCCAGTCCAGAAAGTCAACTTCACCCTGACCAACGCCCGCGTCGGCCAGAGAACGGACTACGATCGATTGGTCCTTGAAGTCCATACAGACGGCAGCGTGAAGCCGGACGACGCCGTCGCCTATGCGGCAAAGATTTTGCAAGACCAACTCGGCATCTTTGTGAATTTCCAGGATGAACCGCAGCAGGAGCGGCTCGACGACCGGCCGGCCGTTCCGTTGAACGACAATCTCTTTCGCAGCGTGGACGAGCTGGAGTTTTCCGTTCGCTCCCAAAACTGTCTGCAAAACGCCGACATCAAGTACATCGGGGAGCTTGTACAGAAGACCGAGCAGGAGATGCTCAAGACCAAGAATTTTGGTCACAAATCTCTAAACGAGATTAAAGAGATTCTGCGCGAAATGGGACTCGAACTGGGCATGAAAATCGACCATTTCCCGGAACGCGAAGAGATCGAAAATCGTCGGCGCACCACTGATAAGGAGACGGCCTAAGCATGAGACACCTCAAGTCGGGTAGAAAGCTCAACCGTACCTCGAGTCACAGGTGGGCCCTGATTCGCAATCTCGTCACCTCTTTGCTGCGCAACGAGAAAATTCAAACGACCGACCCGAAAGCAAAAGAACTCAGACGCTGGGCCGATCGCGTGATTTCACTTGGCAAGCGAGGGAACCTGCACGCTCGCCGTCAAGCGCTTGCGATCGTCCAGGACAAAGCCGTCGTGCGCAAGTTGTTCGACACGATTGGTCCGCGCTTTAAGGATAGGCCGGGCGGTTACACCCGGATCACAAAAATTGGCTGGCGGCGTGGGGATTGCGCACCGCTCTCCATAGTGGAGTTGGTAGGTGGTGGCGATGGGGCAAGCCAAAGGGCGGCCGGAGAGAAACAAAGCAAGAGAAAGCGTCGTAGAGCGGCCCCGAAAGCTCCCTCCGGTGCGAAAGGGCCTGCCCGGGAAGCCACCGCCTAACAAGTTCAATTTCGCTGCACACCTACACCGCAGGCCGAAGTCCGGAAAGAATCCATTCCAGGGATCTGGGTCGTTTCCTCAGCCGCGCCTCCGAGAGATGTCGACCATACCCAGCGGCGTCAAATCGCTATTGCCGGCAGTCTAGCCGACCTCAAGGAAGTCAAATATTAAAGAGGCTCCCGCCTCCTGCGACATGCGTCGATGGGCGGCATAGGCAATCGCTGGTACGTTCGGCCGCAGCGGCGACAGAATCCGCGCTGCTAGCGGCAACCTCTTTTGTTAACCTGGCCTGCGTGATATTGAGCGTCTGTGAGAGTCGGAGGCACCGATGATACGGCGAAGCCTCAAAGATATTCTTGACATTCATGTGACCGATGAAGGGCTGGCGCGGCTTCCGTGGCGTGATTTTGGCAATGGTCTTTCGATGGCCCGATTGGCCCGGGAGGACAAGCGGGAAATCGTGCTCTACAGAATCACGGCGGACGCCGCAGCGGACGCTTTCTTACGACATGAACATGTCGGTGGCGAGTTTTATCTCGTGCTCAGGGGCAAGATCACGGATGAGACGGGCGAGTATGAGGCGGGAAACCTTGTGTTCTTGGATCCCCAATCGGTTCATACGCCCCGCGCCGTCGGGGAGACACTGGTTTTGGTCGTGTGGCCCGAGGGGGTGCGCATCGTGCAGTGACATATCTGCCGTTTCAAAAAAAAGGAGGCTGATACCATGAAGACATTGGGATTCATTGGAACGGGGGGAATGGGTAGCGGCATGGTGAGCAACTTGCTTAAGGCCGGTTACAGCCTCGTTGTCAATGACCTTCGACGCGAGGCAGCGCGCGGCCTTGAAGACCAAGGCGCCGTGTTTAAGGAATCACCCAAAGCCGTGGCGGAGGCTTCGGAGATCGTGCTTTCCATGTTACCGTACAACGAAGCCGTAAGCATGGTTGGACTCGGCAGAGGGGGCCTTAGCGAGGCAACCTCGGGAGCCAGATTGTGGATTGATTTCAGTAGCATCGACAAGAAAACCATCGAGAGCGTCAACGAACACTTAAAGAAGAAAGGTTGGACGATTCTCGATGGAGCGGCCGGCGGAGTCGAAGAGCAAGCCGCAGCGGGTGCATTGTCGCTATGGCTGTCGGGTCCGAGAGACGTGTTCGAACTGCACGGCCCTATTTTCCAAGCCATGGGGAAAAGAATTGTGTACGTGGGTGAACTCGGCAATGCAAAATTGGTGAAAAACGCTATGGCCATGTTCGCGGCGATCCAGCATTGGGGGCTGGTGGAGATTTTCGCCTGGCTGAAGAAAGGCGGGGTGAGTGAGGAAACTTTCCAAACGGTGCTCAAGAACTCGCAGCAGGACTCCGAAGCGCTCAATCGCATCTGCGCAACCGTGGTGAGCAAAAAGTACAAAGCGCGTAAGTCGTGGATGCCGAAAGACGTCGGATTCGGACTCGATATGGCTCGCGAGATGGAAGTGCCGGTGCCCTTCAGCGCTCTGGCCTACCAGATGTTTTCCATTGCCCAGGCGACGGGATTGGACGGTTACGAGGCGACCGGCATCGCCTGTAATGTTTTCGATTTGATTACCGGCCAGAAAAAAGCGTAGGCACGGGCGGCACCGGTCTGATCAGAGCGCATTTTCCGTTTCGTGACCCGTCTCATGCGTCCCCTCCCAAGGGTAAGCGCTGGCGCCCCATCCGTCGGTGCTTCGGTATGGGCGTGGCCCGGAGGCGAGTCGGTTTGGCATCAACCGGCCTAGGCCTTATGCGGTCATCCCGATCGTGAAAGTGAGAATCAGATCATTGCTGACGCTCGATGACGGCTGGAAGAGGCAGGCATGGTTCGATGGGATACCGCCCAGTGCCCACGGAAATCGGCGTTGGGGCTTAACCCCATCGCATGAGTGTCGAGGGGACGCCCGATGATGTCAAGGGCCGAAACACTCCCAATTCCCGCAGATAATTTTTGTGGCGGTGGGATTCATGAGGGAGCCGTCTGACGAGCCCTGACTTGCCCTTGAAACAATTTGCCAATGACCTTGTTCACTGCGGGAGGGTTTATGTATTTGCGGACGTTGCTGATACTGCTGGCGCTGGGAGCACTCTCCACTTTCGCGGTGGTCAATTGGAGTGCTTTTATGACGCCAGCGACGCTGTCCTTGATCTTTACCACCGTGGAAGCACCACTCGGAATCATTTTGCTTGGCACCTTAGCAGTGCTCACGCTGCTGTTTCTTCTGTATTTGG
>JBFJNS010000186.1:0-5975 GCA_041618055.1 Binatia bacterium | reverse complement strand
CGGAGACGGCATTGATGTATGCAGTGCTGGAAGATGCCTTTCTGTGTTTTCAGAAACAGTTTGGGCTTACGATACCGGGTATGCAGCGCACGGCGCGGGAGGCCGAGAAATGGTTTTTTAGCGATGATTCGAGCTGGCTCTTCTCCTTCGTGTCTGTCTGCGATACGCTGGGACTGGAACCGGAGTTTCTACGGAAGAGGCTTAAGCAGTGGAGTGAATCTCACCTGGACAAGAGACGGAGAAAAATATAAATTATAACAACAAGTTGCCACCATAGGGTTCGCCACTGAACGTAAAAAGACCGACCGAGCGCCTTGGGGGGCAAAGGGACGTTGTAATCATCGTGGGCATCAAAAGGAGACACGATCATGATTCAACACACGCCTCAAGCCGACGAGTTCAAACAACAACTGCGCGATTCGTTGCAGCGCGAGACCCTCAATACTCGCGCCATCACGATTGCCCGACACGCTAACGTTTACACCTGTGGCGATCAGGACGAGATGGTCTACTTTATTGAAAGTGGCCAGATCAAACTGCTCATGCTTTCCTCCGAAGGCAAGGAGTGCCTGCTGGCCATTCACAGTGCGGGAGACGTTTTCGGTGAGCTATGCCTATCCGGTTTAGGCGCGCGGCTGGAAACAGCGACGGCGATGAAACAAACGATGTTAAAACAAATACCTTGCTCGCAATTTTTGGGGCGTCTGAGCCGCGACTCGCTGTTTGAGGGTTTCGTGCGTTATCTGGCGGTGCGCATTGCCGACCAGCAGCAGGTTATTGCCAATCTGGTGACGGTGGATAGCGAGCAGCGGTTGGGCCAGACGCTGTTACAGTTGGCGCGCACAATGGGCAAGAAAGACCCGCGCAGCATTCGCATCGAGTTGAGGATTTCCCATGAAGAACTCTCCGAGATGGTGGGGACGACGCGGCCGCGGATCAGTCTATTTATGCAGCGATTTCATAACCTTGGCCTGATCGAGACGAATAAGGATCGCTTTCTCATCATCAAAGAAAACAAGCTCACCGCTTATCTCTCTCAGATCGCCTAAAGCGGGGCACGGCTCTGCGGCGCCCGCGGCAATTCTTATCCAATCGTCCAATATTGAACAGATATTCCCTTCCAAGTCAGGGTAAACTTCTTGGACGTGTAGGTTTTTCATCTTGGCCGTGCGCGAGGAAGGTTCCGTTATCGAACGGATACTGGAGTGCGTGAATTTGACGTCCAGCTTGTGCCGGATAATCATAAGAGGGAGGTAGTTTCTATGATACATGGTCACAGATTTACCATCGCGGACGATGAAGCGGTGCAGGTGCTTCTTAATAAGATGCTTGGCGGGGGTACACGACAGAAAAGCCGAGAAAAGCTCCTAAAAGCGTTGGACGAGGCGTCTCGGCACTATCAGAATACCAATCAAGAGGCGAGGCAAGCGTTTTTTCACGGGCTGCTAACCGGTTACGCAGTTGCATTAAAGCTCTTGTAATTTTGAGCATCTGAGAAGGTTGCCAAGCGCTTCACCGCTCACGCAGCTTGGGTGAAAGCTCTCAGAGAGCGTAAGCAATTGGCTGTACGCAGGAGATGGTGCGAAGCCAGTTAGTCCTGATGTCGGCGAAGTTAATGAGCCTTTCATCGCCTCGTCCATTTACATATTTATGGCGCGCCGGCCAATGCAGGAAGACTGTGCGGGAAACAAATTTCGGAAAGGTTCCAGCTCAGTCACGTTGCTGTTAACCCGTGACGCAGCTACGGGGCTGCAACCCATTTTGTTCGTATTCTTGACGAGTTGGCTGAGACTATGGGTTATGGGAAAAGCTTTTTTGTGTCTGCCGCGTAGTGCGACTTAGTCGCAACTGGCGAATGAGAGCCTATGTTTGCTTTTGGACCGATTGCCACAGTTTTGATCATAGCCGTTTTGCTCGCCGTCAGTGGGATCAAGATTTTAAAGGAGTACGAGCGAGCGGTGATCTTTAGGCTCGGGCGTTTAGTGCGGGCGCGCGGCCCTGGGATTACCTATGTTATTCCATTGGTTGAGAAAATGATGCGGGTGGAGCTTCGCACGGTGACCATGGATGTGCCTCCGCAAGATGTGATTACCCGCGACAACGTGTCCATCAAGGTCAGTGCGGTTCTCTACTTCAGGGTCATCGACCCCAACCGAGCCATCACGGAAGTGCAAAACTATCTTTTCGCCACTTCTCAACTTGCCCAGGTCACGCTCAGGAGCACTTGCGGGCAGGCACTACTGGACGAGCTTCTGGCCGAGAGGGACAAGATCAACAGCCGAATTCAGGAGATCCTGGACTTCCAAGCAGAGCCGTGGGGAATCAAAGTGGTTTTAGTAGAAGTGAAGGACATTGATCTTCCCCAGGAGATGCAGCGGGCGATGGCCAAGCAGGCGGAGGCGGAGCGAGAGCGGCGTGCGAAGATCATTCACGCCGAGGGAGAGTTTCAAGCCTCGCAGAAGCTCGCAGATGCGGCTGAGATCATTGCGAAACAACCGAGCGCCATGCACCTTAGATTTCTGCAAAGTCTAGTTGAAGTATCAGCGGACAATAATTCCACCATAGCTTTCCCGGTGCCCATCGACCTCTTGAGACGTTTCCTTACGTAGAGGAAGCGCTGCTGGTTAGTAGGACGTTAAATTTCTGGCGAGGGACCAGGTTTTCTCCTGGGCGAAAACGTTAGCTCGGCACAGGGAGATCGACTAAAAAGGGGACCCGTATGAGACAGCTAAAAAGGATTATTGTTGGTCATGATCTGGGAGTCGGCGGTGAAGTCGCGTTAGGATCGGCAGTGGCGCTTGCCAATCGGTGTGGTGCTGCCCTTCGACTGGTCCATGTGGTAGAGCCGCTCGACGCCTATCAGAGGATCTCGCATCCGCTCACATCTCCTTACACCTTGGAGGAAATCGCGCAAAAAACCGGAGTTAGACTGCAGGCGTTAGTGGCAAGCCCGGCGCTCGCCCGCCTGCAAGTGGAATACGAGGTGCGCAAGGGCAAACCGTTTGTTGAGCTCATCATTGCCGGAAGGGCCTGGCTGGCGGATCTGATCGTGGTCGGTGGTGCGTCCCGGACGGAAGAGGCCTTTCTCGGCAGTACAAGCGAGCGGGTCCTGCGCAAGGCCCTGGTGCCCGTAATGGTGGCGAAGAAGCGCCTGAGTGCCGAAGCCAGAACATTTTTGGTTCCCACGGATTTCTCCTCATGCGCCAGAGAAGCCGCTGAGGAAGGGCTCATGCTAGCGAAGAGCTTTTCTGGCCGGGTTGTTTTCTTTCATGTTCTGGACTTGTATCCCTCATATACGATCGCCTATGCGCACGAGTTGGGCGTGTCCATGCTGATTCCACCGCCTTCGCCTGAAGAGATTGAGCCAGAGTGGGAAGATTTCCTCTCCGGTTTGCCCTTAGAGAAAGTCGATTGGGAAAAATGCACTGAAGAAGGTGAAGCAGCCACCGCCATTGTGCGCCAAGCGGAGCAAGGCCAGGCGGATCTCATTGTGATGGGCACACATGGTAGAAGCGGCTTGCCGCATATGCTCCTGGGCAGCGTAGCCGAAAAGGTGGTGCGTACGGCGTCCTGCCCTGTCTTCACCATCAGACCCGAGGCGTTTCAATTTGAACTGCCGTAACGACGCAGAACCCTGTTGTGCGAGAACAACGTGTTCGTTCGCCCAGGAGTTCCTCAAGGGCCTGAGGGCCGATAATCCCGGATTCCGCAGTTGAGGATACGGTGTGTGCCGAGCTCGGGGTGAGCCTGGAGTGGCGAAGACATCCAAGCGCACAATTTCGCAGTCCTTGTTGCGAGTTGGCAAGCCGTCGCCTTGGCTTTGAGGGTGCTACTTTATGCACCGGCCATGGTTGCCCGCTCAGGGGCAGCGGCCTATTGTTTCGCAACGAAAGGATCACGCCAGGCTCCTTAAGATACTTTCTACTGCGGGATTCGGGATAAATTGCAACGCTTTACGCGCATCCATGACGCCTTGCTACACATTTCCTTGCTGGTTCATCGCTTTGCATGTGCGGCGTGGTTTGGCTTTGGCAGAGTCGTACAATCGGCACTGTCACTTCCGTCGTACGCCACTGCGGCTGCGTAAGAGTTTGTTTTGTAGTCGACTGCTTGCCACAAGGAGACGTCGAGAATGTTTTTAAGCCACAGGGAACGACACCGCACGGCACGCATCGGCTGGCTACGGGCGACGGTATTGGGCGCGAACGACGGTATCGTTTCGACAGCGAGTCTGGTGATTGGTGTCGCCGCGGCGCAGGCGACGCACGGCGACGTGTTGGTTGCGGGGGTTGCCGGTCTGGTCGCGGGAGCTATGTCGATGGCTGCCGGTGAGTACGTGTCTGTCCACTCACAGGCAGACATCGAACAGGCCGACCTTGCGCTTGAGCGCACGGAACTCAAATTAGACGACCCGGGCGAGCACAAAGAACTCACGGCGATCTATGTTGACCGCGGCCTCGATCCTTCGCTCGCGAAACAGGTGGCGGATCAACTCATGGCCTATGACGCGATAGGCGCGCATGCCCGCGACGAACTCGGCATCTCCGAGACTCTCAGTGCGCGTCCGATCCAGGCTGCGCTTGCGTCCGCCGGCAGCTTCGCCGTCGGAGCAGCCATGCCTCTGTTGACCGCCACCATAGTCTCTGAGGCGAGTCTGATCCCCGTGGTCTCTGGAACGTCACTGGCGTTCCTCGCGCTCCTGGGTGGATTGGCTGCGCGCGCGGGTGGTGCACGCGTGACGGTGGGCGCAATGCGCGTGACACTGTGGGGTGCACTGGCCATGGGAGTGACAGCAGGAATCGGAGCTCTCTTTGGAACAGCGGCTTGAGCGGGAGTCAGATCATCTAGGCAGGCTGCTAAAAAAGGCGCATATGCATCATTGCGCTCAATCGTTTCGCTCCAACCTTCTGACTAAGTACACCTCCGCTCGTCGCTTTTTTCGCGCGCCGCTCCTGAGCAGCCCGTAAACAGAAGTTTTTCGCAGCCTCTTAGACCGCCTTTTCACTTCGGCGAACGGTGCAATATTTTTTCAAATTCGTCCAAAATTGGACAGAAACCACTCCCGCGTCAGCATAGGTTAAATCCAAAGCCGACGGAGGTAAACCATGGTTAAGAACAATGCCGTGGTGAGGATCTATGACCCCCACGCTGAGACTGAAGCGGGCATTAAAGAACTCCAGAAGGCGGGGTTCGACATCAATAGACTTTCTATCGTGGGCAAGGACTATTACACAGAGGCGTGCGTTATCGGCTACTACAATGCCGGCGACCGCATGAAGGTCTGGTGCCAGCTGGGAGACTTTTGGGGCGGCTTATCGGGTTTGCTGTTTGGATCGGCCTTCTTTCATATCCCCGGCATCGGCTCAGTCATAGTGTTTGGTCCGTTGGTCAGTGGGATTGTCAGGGCAATGGAAGGTGCCGTCATGGTCGGCGGGCTGAGTGCGTTGGGTGCCGGGTTACACAGCATTGGCATGTCGAAGAACAGCATCATTGAGTATGAGACAGCGCTCAAATCTGACAAGTTTCTCTTCATCGCTCACGGAACGGCTGACGAACTGGCCAAGGCCAAGAGCATTTTCGAGACGACCCGCGCAGCACAAGTCACCGCCCATGGAGGGTGAACGCTGACATCTCGCAGAGGCTGTTGGGCGTTATTACCAAGGCCTCGCATGAGGAGGACAAGATCATGTACACCACACGCATCCGCGCTCACCGAAGCCGATCAGCGCAGCCCGTCTCTGGCGGCCGGGAGCCCTGGTATGAGCGGCCGTCCGAGGTCGGTATGCTGCCGGAACAGTTCTTCGACTCTCGGGTCAGCCTCGCTTCTGTGTGCCCGGAGACGGCATTGATGTATGCAGTGCTGGAAGATGCCTTTCTGTGTTTTCAGAAACAGTTTGGGCTTACGATACCGGGTATGCAGCGCACGGCGCGGGAGGCCGAGAAATGGTTTTTTAGCGATGATTCGAGCTGGCTCT
>JBFJNS010000185.1:0-5998 GCA_041618055.1 Binatia bacterium | reverse complement strand
TGATTCGTCTAGATTTTTTTATTGATATGGTCAACTTGGTTTGCCTCCACTCAAAATCGCAGTGTTTTTTACACGTTTTTTGCGACTTTGACAACTGCGGTGCAAGATCTTTATTCTATAGAAGCATGGCCAAATTCTAGCAGAAAGCAATTATGGAAATAATCGTTGACGGCTACAACCTGATCGCTGCGGACCAAGGTCTAGGGGGCGATCTCGAACGCAAGAGAAGCTGGCTTATTCAGCAGCTTGTAACCTACCAAAGACAAAAGGGTTTTGAAATTGTCGTTGTTTTTGATGCCTGGAATGCACCAACTGGCGACAGGGCATGGGAAACCCGACACGGCATCAAGGTCTTGTACTCCCAATACGGGGAGAAAGCGGACGATGTGGTTGTTCGACTCGCACGCGCACGGGGCGCCAGTTGTGTTGTTGTCAGTTCGGATCGTGAAGTTAGGGGAGCTGTCGAAAGATTCGGAAGTGTCGCTATTCACGCGAGCGAATTTGCCGAAATCGTGTACAGCCTCCCGAGACCCGGCGGCAGGGACGCATTAGAGTTAGCCGACGAGAGGGCGATCCACAAGGGGGGCAACCCTCATCGCCTCTCCAAAACCGAAAGAAAACGGCGGGAAATTTTGAAAAAACTTCGAGTGTAGGATCATTTTTACGGTATTTACTTTTGCTGTGACTCAACCCGAATCAAAATCCCATTCTGAAAAACCAATATCTTCCCGGCGGGATAGAACCAATGTTCTTCAGCAATTTGCTGCCGCTTTGGGACCTTCCGAGTGCGAAGCGGGTTGCCCAAGACCATCTTAACATCCCCACTTTTCATTCCTGGAGCGACCTGCCGCTTGATCGCAGCCTCTTTGAAGGCATTGGACCATGGTTGGGCCCGGATCCACTCAAGCCTTTGTTGTTCTCCTTCGCTCTGTTCGGGGAGTTTCGTCCTCTCATCGGCTATAGGGTCGATAGTCAGGATAGCCGAGTTGAACTGCTCATGAAAGTCTTCGACCCGGATGTATCCTTCCTTTCCTGTATCGAGCCTTACCTTGTAGTAAGGGTTCTTGATTTTTCTGCCTACCAATTCGACGATCTCAAATGCTTGGTTCGCCGCCGGTTGGAACGTCCCGGCGTTAGACGAAGGAGCGATATGAAACAGAGGTAGCTTCCCATCGACAGGTACGACCCAGAACCCTTTCCCTACACGCGTTGCGAGAGCGTCGAGCTGCTTCTCCGTGTAATGGTGCGACGCCAAAACAGGGGCCCCGAGCAGACATAGAAGCAAATACAGCAAGCCGGTCCCGCTCATAATGGTGGCAACCCTTTCCTCGCAGCGCATTGATCCCTCGATAAAAATTGGACTTGCGCGCGGAGCATTCACTCCTTCTAGGTTATACAAAATCCTTTTTTGAGCCAACGGTTTTACGTTCGCAATCAAGATATTCTCCCGGAGTGCAGGGTGACGCAGGACTGCGACGGGGAATTCCCCGCATTTGGAATTTCCGATCATTAGACGGTCTGCATCCATCGGATCGAAGAGAATTGCCGTTCATTGTTCCAGATTCTGGCAGATTCTTCTCAAGAAGAACACAACGGGGCGCTCGTGCCTCTTTGGGCATTGGACAGCGTGGTGGGATATGTCCTTTTTTGTCCATAGACAGGGCAAGGTTTTAGTCCGGCGAATAAAGAAAAGTTCTTGAAAACCAGCAGGTTGGAGCGATGAGGTAAGATGGCATGAGGGTTGCTAAGTCGCCAACGTGCGGGACACCCTGGGCAGTCACGCTGGGCGTCAAGATCAGACAAAAGAGTTCCGGGAGGTATGATGCAAGGTTCGCGATTTGCGGAGATTCTGTTGGTTGAAGATAATCCTGGCGACGTGCGACTCACTTTGGAGGCGTTCAAGGAAGGCAAACTGGCGAATAACGTTAACGTGGTTGGCAACGGCGTCGAGGCGATGGACTATCTGCACAGGCGCGGGAAGTACGCCAACGCGGCGCGGCCGGATTTGATTCTTCTTGACCTCAATATGCCTAAGAAGGATGGACGCGAAGTCTTGCAAGAAGTGAAAAATGACCCTCAGTTGAGGACGATTCCAGTCATTGTTCTTACCACGTCGGCGGCCGAGACCGATATTCTCAAGAGTTACGATCTGCACGTCAATTGCTATATTCAAAAGCCAGTGGACTATGAAGAATTTTTAAGGGTTCTACGGCATATCGAGAATTTTTGGTTCAGCGCTGTCATTCTCCCTTCGCGGTCGAGTTTGGCCGCATGAGCATGACGCGGGAAATGCGTGCCTGTCCAACGAGGTTCTACAAAATTATTTAACCCGACAAACGACTCTGAATCACACTGCATCAGTCGAAACAGCACTCCAGCAAATGCGTGACTGGAATTAACGTCTTTTTGACAAACCAACAGCCTCACGTTAGTTAGATCGATACCAACAGGCTACGGACTGAGAATTGCCGCAGGGAGCGAATCACGCCGTGTTTTCGCTAGTCCAGGCTTGGCCGTGTATTTCGGAGCAAGCACCGATCGTGACGCAGAATGTTTCCGCAACGAAAAAGGGGCCCGAGGGCCCCCCTTTTTTTGGTTGCGGGGCCGGGATTTGAACCCGGGACCTCAAGGTTATGAGCCTTGCGAGCTACCAGACTGCTCCACCCCGCGATAACGGTGTAAGCTATGTTTTTACCTTGCGCTTAATCAGGAGTCAAGGTAGGAAACCAAGATGCAGCAACGATATCGCAATCCATTGCTCACGGTGGATATCATCATCGAACTCGAAAGCGGTGCAATTGTTTTGATCAAGAGAAAAAACCCGCCCTACGGGTGGGCGTTGCCTGGCGGATTTGTCGATTACGGCGAGAGCTTGGAGATGGCCGCTGTTCGAGAGGCGCAAGAGGAGACCTCCCTGCGCGTCGCCCTCATTGAGCAGTTCCACACTTATTCCGATCCTGGCCGCGACCCTCGCCATCACACGGTGTCGACGGTGTTCATCGCAAAGGCGCGAGGTACGCCGCGGGGTGCCGACGATGCTGAGGCGGCACAAGGATTCTCGGAAGGACAACTTCCCGAGCCGGTTGTTTTCGATCATCAGAGAATCTTGGACGATTACTTCCGATATAAAAAAACCGGCCAGCGGCCAAATTTCTAAATCCGGCTCCAGATACTGCGCGGAGTCTTAGCTTAGCTTCTGGAGCGCATCCCGGATGCGTTGACACCCTTTTTCGATATCCTGCAGTGAGGTTGCATAGGAGAGGCGAACATGCTCCCGCGAACCGAAATCTTCTCCCGGCACAAGCGCAACTTTGGCTTCCTCAAGCAGATAGTCGGCTACGTCGCAAGGAGACTCCAGGCGTTTTCCGTTTGCGGTTTTTCCAAATGCCATCGAGATATTCGGAAACACATAGAAGGCTCCCTGAGGTTTGAGACAACGGACTCCTGGAATCGCGTTGAGCCGATCGACGACGACATCGCGTCGCTTGTGAAACTCTTGAACCATCGACGCGACTTCGCCTTGAGGGCCGACAATGGCTTCAAGCGCCGCCGCCTGCGCGATGGAAGTGGGATTGGAAGTGCTCTGGCTCTGAATTTTGCTGGCCGCGGACATGATGTCGGCCGAACCCAGGGCGTATCCGATCCGCCACCCGGTCATGGCGTAGGTCTTCGACACTCCGTTGATGATCACGGTACGGTCTCGCAGCGCCGGGTTCAGCGCGACGAGATTATGCACCTGAAACCCGTCGTAAACGATTTTCTCATAAATATCGTCGGCAAAAATGAGACAATCGTGCTTTTCCAAAACCTGCGCTATGGCGTGGAGTTCGTCGCGATCATAGCACGCGCCGGTGGGATTGCACGGGCTGTTAAGGACGACGACGCGCGTGCGCGGCCCAAGCGCGGCCGCTAGTTGACCCGCATTGATGCGGAATCCAGCCGCTTCGTCTGTTTGAATGATATTGGGGATGCCTCCGGCCAAGCGGGCCATGTCCGCGTAACTGACCCAATACGGAGCGGGCACAACGACTTCATCTCCGGGATTCACGACGGCCTGGAAAAGATTGTAAAGGGAGTGCTTGGCGCCGCAACTCACCAAGACTTCATCTTTGCGGTAGGATAGGCCGTATTCGCGCTGATATTTGTGGGCGATAGCTTCCCGCAGCGTCTCAATGCCTTTCACATCGGTGTACTTCGTCATTCCTTTGCGCATCGCCTCGATCGCCGCCGCCTTGATATGCTCCGGTGTATCGAAATCCGGTTCCCCGGCGGAGAAATTGGCGATATCGATGCCCTGCGATCTGAGCTGTTGGGCCTTGGCGGCAATGGCTAAGGTGACCGAAGGCTTGATGACGTGGGTTCTATCCGCGAGTTTAGTCATGATTCTTATCCTTATTGTTAGCGGTTGAGTTTCCGCTTGAGGTTTCGCAAAACGTTGCCGGGAACAAGGCCGGAAACATTTCCACCCAGGCCCACAACTTCTTTAACGAGACGTGAACTAATATAGAATTCGGACTCCCCTGTCATCATAAAAAATGTCTCGAGATTGGGTTTGAGCCGATGGTTCATCATCGCCATTTGAAATTCATATTCAAAATCGGAGACGGCCCTGAGGCCGCGGATGATGACGGTTGCGCCTTTTCGTTCGGCGTAATCGACGAGTAATCCCTCGAATGAATCAGCCTGCACTCTATTCCTGAGTCTCCGGAACACTTCTCGAACCATCTGCAGTCGCTCTTCCAACGTAAAGAGCGAGGTCTCTTTATCGGGGTTGGTGGCGATGGCGATGATGACCTTGTCGAAGACGCGCAAAGTGCGCTTTACGAGGTCTACATGACCATTGGTGATAGGATCGAACGATCCGGGATAAATCGCGACGTTGTCGTTTGCCATATCGATGTTTCCTCACTGTGCTGGTTTGGCTTTCGCTTCCTGCTTAAAAAACGAGAGCAGAGTCGACCCGTAACGCCTCTGATCGCTGAGTACAAGGGCGTCGTAGCGCGCCTCAAGCTTTTCTCGAACGCTATGTTCCGCGATCAGCACTCCTGTGTCCCGGAGGAGCGCACCTTGGGCGATGATTTTCAACGAAGGCTCGAGTAAATGGTGCTCGTAAGGCGGATCGAGAAAAATCACATCAAAACTCTCGCCCCGACGGGCGAGCAATCGCACGGCGCGCGCGACCGGAGTAATCCACACCTTGGCCCGGTTCATTAGGCGTAGCCTGCGAAGATTCTCGCGGATCACTTTGCCGGCTCCCGTCGATGACTCCACCAAGATGGCCTCCGCGGCGCCCCGGCTCAGAGCCTCAATGGTCACGTTTCCCGTGCCGGCAAAGAGGTCGAGAACCTTGAGGCCGGATAGCTCGTGGGGAAGGATATTAAAAAGCGCCTCTCTGACCCTGGCTGCCGTCGGCCGCAACGCCTGTCCTTTTGGAACCTTGAGCCGGCGTCCTCTTGCGTCTCCTCCCGTGACCCGCATGACTTTTCAGTATCTGCCGCTGACGCGCATCATCATCGGTGAACGGTGGCTAAGCATAGAACCGACCACGGTCGTGCCTATACTGTGTCAGTCGTTCAATAAAATGCTGGGAACAGCGGTCTCCGAATCGTTCCTCTGGAATCGATGCGGCGGTGTCGACAGGGGATTCAACCTTGAGTCTCACGGCGTCAGCCTTTGGACATCGCCGCGCTGGCATGTCTGCCTCGTCAGAAGGTCTCCTCTCCTTGTGCCCGTGTATGCGAACGGCCTCCAAACAGATCTCCCATCGCGAATTACTGCTTTCGTTAGCAAGATATGGCGAGCGTGTCAAAGGGCAATGAGACAGGGAACTCAAAATTCGCGGCGATGCGCGTCTGCAAGCCACGCGCCGATTTACAGTAAAAACGAAGTGGCGAACGCTAGGCGGAGAAAGAGGTCCCGCACCCGCAGGTGCCCGTGGCATTCGGGTTGCTGAACTTGAAGCCGCCGCCGTAGAGCCCGCTTACGTAGTCGACGACGG
>JBFJNS010000184.1:0-6002 GCA_041618055.1 Binatia bacterium | reverse complement strand
GAAGAAGATGTTTGAGAGCGAGGAGTTTGCCCAACAGCGTCAAACCACGGTCGAAGAGATCCAGAAGAAACAGCAGCAGATGATGGAAGCCCTGATGGAGGAAGCCGGAAAGAGCGGTTTTACGCTCAGGATGACGCCCTCGGGTATCGTGCTCCTTCCCATGAAGGACGGAAAACCGATGCAAGAATCGGAATACCTGGCGCTGTCGGCGCCGGACAAGAAGCAATTGGATGAGAAGCGAGGTGAAATCGAGCAGAAGGTCGAGGCTGCGCTCCGTGTAGGCAAGAAGCTGGAGCGTGAAATTAGCGAGAGATTAGAGGCAGTTGAAACCCAGGCGGGTCACTTCCTGGTACGGATTCCCCTGGCGGAATTGAAAGAGAAATATCAGGATCATCCAAAAGTCTTGAATTATCTTGACAGCGTGCGAGACCATATTCTGAAAAACTTGAACCGCTTCAAGGGAACCGAACCTAGCCCGGCTATGCCACCCATGGCTTTCACGCCGATGGGCGAGCCCCCGGGTGATCCCTTTCTCCCTTATCGAGTGAACGTTTTCGTAGATAACAGCGAAATTCACGGGCCGCCGATCATTGTGGAAACAAACCCGAGTTATCACAATCTCTTTGGCGTTGTGGAGAAAAAGACGATTGTCGGAGGGTACATCACCGATTTCACGCTTATCAAAGCCGGCTCCATCAGCCGGGCCAACGGTGGGTATCTGGTTCTTTACGATCGCGATGTTTTGTCTAACGTCGGTGTCTGGGAGGCGCTGCAGCGAGTCATTAAGAACCGGGAATTGAGGATTGAAGAACCAGCGACATTTTTTGGCTGGGCTCCTCCTCAGGGTTTACGGCCCGAGCCGATCCCGACTGATACGAAAGTGATAATGATCGGCGATCCGTACCTCTACCGAACGCTGGCGACATTAGATCCCGACTTCCGTGAGACGTTTAAGGTGAAGGCGGACTTCGACCTTCAAATTGATAGGTCGAAGGAGAATATCGTTGCCTTTGCCTGTTTTATCAGCGACTACTGCAACCGGGAGGGTCTCCGCCACTTTGATTCCAGCGGGGTGGCTAGAGTCATAGAGCAGTGCGCGCGGGCCGTGGAAGACCAGGAAAAACTTTCGACTCGGTTCAGCGACATAGTTGATCTGTTGATCGAGTCCGATTACTGGGCGGGCCAGGAAAAGGCGGAGTTGGTCTCGGGGAAACATGTTCAGCGAGCCATTGAAGAAAAAACCTTCCGCCTGAATTTGATTGAGAAGCGCCTGCAAGAGCTCATTACGGATGGAACGATTCTCGTCGATGTTGCTGGAGCCGCGGTGGGGCAGGTCAACGGTTTGGCCGTCTATCAGATGGGGGATTTTAGCTTTGGCAAACCTTCGCGGATCACCGCAAAGACGTTCATGGGCCGGGGCGGCATCGTCAACATCGAAAGAGAGTCCAAACTCAGCGGCAAGACTCACGATAAGGGAGTGCTAATCCTCAGCGGTTATCTAGGGCACAAGTACGCACAAGAACGGCCGCTCTCCCTGTCCGCCAGCATTTGCTTTGAGCAGTCCTATGATGGAGTCGACGGCGACAGCGCTTCCTCGACGGAACTGTACGCGATTCTTTCCAGCCTGTCCGGAAAACCACTCAGCCAGGGTATCGCGGTGACCGGGTCGGTCAACCAGAACGGCGAGGTTCAGGCCATTGGCGGGGTCAATCACAAGATCGAAGGGTTTTTTGACGTCTGCCGACTCAAGGGACTGACGGGAGAGCAAGGGATTTTGATACCGGAGTCAAACCTGCGCAATTTGATGCTGCGGCCGGATGTTATCGATGCCGTCAAGGCAGACAAGTTTCACATTTACGCTGTCAGCACGATCGACGAAGGCGTCGAAGTGCTGACCGGAATACCCGCCGGCAAGCGAGATGCGGAGGGCCGCTACCCGGAGGATTCAATCAACGGGCTCGTGGAAAAGAAGCTCGCGCTCTACTCGGACCAGCTAAAGCGCCTGAATTCGGGAGCCGACCACAAGGAGTCGTCCGGAGCGGACGAGGAATAGAGGCCAGTCGCCATTGGCCCGTACCCACACGTTAGAAAGAGCGGAGAATTTTAGAGTTTGAGAATGATCCCCCAGGGTTCTAGTGTGGTGTCCCCAACGCCTCTTTACATTTGGTTGCTCCACAGAGGCAGACCTTCCGCCCGTGGTCAATAGGCCGGTGCCTTGTAGGCCACCCCGCCAACCCCGTCAAGTGGATTTTCCCACGGTTGGGGCCTGACGGAACCTTGTCGTTCTTGTGCCCACGGGCTCCTGTCCCACCTCTGTGGAGCCTGAAACTGTGCCGAGGGACTGTCAAGAGACTTTTGGGACACTACACTAGCTATTTTCCGGTTGCTTTAGTCGGATGCTTTGCCCCACCCTGACCGGTAAGGGAACAAAGAGAGCAAGTTGGAATTTATACTGACTTTTTGGGCAGGTGAAATGGCCGTCATATTTGCGTTTTTCCCCGAAAGATGTGCTATGTTCATTGCATGACTGAACTCGAACAAAAAATCGTGTTGGTGACGGGTGGAAGCGGCGGGTTGGGGCGGGCATTGGCCCAGGCCTTCCTGAACCAGGGGGCTCGTGTCGTGATCACCGCCCGCAGTGAAGATAAATTGAAAGCGGCGGCCGATGCGCTAGGCGGGAGGGAGGGCGAGATTGCAGCGCTGCCGTGTGACATCACGCAACGAAAACAGGTCGAAGATCTGGCGGAAGCGATCCGAGCGCGCTGGGGGAATGTTCAGATTCTCATTAACAATGCCGGGATCGCCAAAGCGGCGAGTTTTCTCGAAATGTCCGATAGCCTGTGGGATGAAATCATTAAGACGAACCTGACGGGCACGTATTACTGCTGCAAAGTGTTTCTCCCGGCCATGATCGAGGCGCGCTGGGGACGCATCATCAACATTGGTTCGACCACCTCCAAGGTCGCCTATTCCCACGTCGCCGCCTACGTGACTTCCAAGCATGGACTGCTTGGCTTGACGCGCACATTAGCCTTGGAAACCGCGCGGCAGGGCATCACGGTCAATACCATCTGCCCGGGTTATCTCGACGACGAGCTCACACGCGCCAACGCGCAACGAATGTCGGAACAAACGGGTAAAAGCGTCGAGCAAATCCTCGCCATGTTTGCCAGCAGCGCACCGCAAAGGCGCCTCATCACGACCCAGGAGGTGGCCGAGTTGGCGGTGCTGGTCGCTTCCGAAAAATTCGCCAGCATGACCGGGCAAGCCATCAGCCTTGATGGCGGCGCCACGATGGGTTAATTTTCCGTACATTGGAGAATCACTGACCGCCGCTGTCCACAATGCAACCACTACCTTTTTTTGATCAGGATCATCTGGAACTGCGCCAACGCGTGCGCGCCTGGGTCGAACAAAATCTTATGTCCGAGTCCGGCGCGGAAACCGACATCGAGGAAGAAGCGCGCCGGTTCGTGACACAGCTTGGCGACGAGGGGTTTGTACGCCATGCGGTTCCCGTGCGGTACGGCGGAGCCAGGGAGCAAGTGCACGCCCGCGATCTCTGCATTGTCCGCGAGGAACTATCGCGCGGCTCCTCCCTCGCCGATGCCATGTTCGCCATGCAGGCTCTGGGAAGCTATCCGATAACGCTTGCAGGGAATGATGGCCAAAAAGAGAGGTATCTGCCGCCGGTGGCGCGTGGAGAAGCCATCGCTGCCTTTGCCGTGACGGAACCCGAAGCCGGTTCGGACCTGGCGTCAATGCAGACGCGAGCGGTGCGGCGCGGCAATGAGTATGTTCTCACCGGCACGAAGTGCTTCATCTCCAATGCCGGCATCGCGGACCAATACGTGGTATTTGCCTCGACGGATCCCGAACAGAAAGGCAAGGGGATCAGCGCCTTCATCGTCGAAGCCGGCATTCCCGGCTTCCTGGTCAAGGAGAAAACTCGTGTCATCGCCCCGCATCCGATCGGGGTCATCGTTTTTGAAGAATGTCCTGTGCCGCGGGCAAGTCTTCTAGGTGGCGAGGGCGACGGCTTGAAAATCGCCCTGTCCACCTTGGATGTGCTTCGCTGTTCCGTCGGGGCGGCGGCATTAGGCCTTGCCCAACGAGCCTTGGAAGAAGCCATTCGCTACAGCCGGTCGCGGCGGCAATTCGGACAGGAACTGGCCAGATTTCAAGGCACACAGTTCAAGCTCGCAGACATGGCGACGGAGCTCGAAGCGGCAAGATTGTTGGTCAACCAGGCAAGTTGGGCGCATGATTGCGGGCGGGAGGATGCAAAACAAAAGTCCTCGATGGCCAAAATGTACGCCACCGAAGCCGCCCAGCGGATTGTTGACCAGGCTCTGCAACTTCACGGCGGCAAAGGTGTGGTGGTCGGGACTGTCGTGGAGCGACTCTACCGCGAAGTGCGGGCGCTGAGGATTTACGAGGGCACCTCGGAAATTCAAAAGATCGTCATTGCTCGGGATTTGATTCGCAATTAACAACATCGAAGGGGAGACATTATGGATTTTGAATTGTCGGAAGAACTGCAAGCGGTGCGTGAGCTGGCTCGCGATTTTGCTGAGAAGGAGATGGGACCGACGGCGGCCAAAGACGACAAAGAGGGGGCATTCCGCAAGGACCTGATCAAGAAGATGGGAGAGCTGGGGTTCTATGGGCCGGTCATTCCGGAGGAATACGGCGGCAGCGGTCTGGGCTTCCTTGCGATGGTCGTGATTACGGAAGAGATCGCCCGGGTGCACAGCGCCATGCGAGTGGCGATCAACATGCAGATGGGTCCAGCCCTCGTGATCCTGCAGTTCGGTACAGAGGAACAGAAAAAGAAATTGATTCCGCCCCTGGTCCAAGGAGAAAAAATCGGCTGTTTTGCGATTACCGAACCCGATGCGGGATCAGATGTGTCGGCCCTTCGGACAACAGCGAAGAAAGAGGGTGATCACTATATCATCACCGGCAACAAGATCTTTATCACCAATGCGCCCGTGGCCGATTGCGGTCTGGTTTACGCTTATACGGACCGTTCCCAGAAGCATCGAGGGATGACCGCGTTCTATGCGGATCTCACTCAGCCAGGCGTTGAGCGGAAGACGATCGATGCTCTTGGTGCTCGTTGCTCGCCCCTTGGCGAGCTTGCCTTTGACGGCTTCAAGATCCCGGCCGCAAACCGCCTGGGTAACGATGGCGACGGCTTTAGAATTTGTATGTGGCAGTTAAACCAGACACGGCTGAACTGTGCGGCCGGCGCGCTGGGCCTGGCGCGGGCCGCGAAGGAAGCCGCGGTTAATTATGCCAACCAACGGGTGCAATTCGGCCAGAAGATCGGCGAATTTCAGATGAACCAGGATTTGATTGCTCAGATGGTGGTGCACGAAGAGGCTGCCCGCCTGCTTGTTTACCGCGCCGCCTGGCTCGCGGATCAGAAAAGGCCGAACAATCTCGAAACATCTATCGGAAAGTACACCGCCGCAGAAGGGGCGGCCTATGCGGCAGACGCCGCGATGAAGATTCTTGGCGCCTACGGCTATTCGACGGAATTTCCGGTGGAGCGATACTATCGCGACGCCAAGTCGTACCAGATCGTCGAGGGAGCGACCAACATTCAAAAAATGATCATCGCCCAGGACGCGCTGGGGTATAGAAAGGCGAATCGGTAATGGTGAACGCCGTAGATTTTGTGGTCCCGGGAATGACGTGATAGAAAGCACTCTGAGCGCTAGGGATCAAAAAGTACGCGATCCATGATTCCCTGTATTCAGCAGGTTCAGATTCGCAACTACAAGAGCATCGCGCAGAGTTCCGTTAATCTGGGTTCGTTTACGGTCTTGGTCGGACCAAACGGCTCCGGGAAGAGCAACTTCATCGATGCACTCGCTTTTGTCCAGGAGTGTCTGTCGGAATCCATAGAGCTTGCCTTCAAGAATCGCGGTGGAATCGCTGCGGTGCGACGCAGCTCTGCGGGCCACCCGACGCACATAGGAATCCGCTTAATT
>JBFJNS010000183.1:0-6012 GCA_041618055.1 Binatia bacterium | reverse complement strand
CCCCTTCGTGGACAGCGACTCGATCGCGGTATCCGTGACGGACGGCGTAGCGACGCTTACCGGAATCGCGAACAGCAGGCTGGAAGTCGAAGCCGCCGCCGCCAATGCCAAGCAAGGCGGGGCCAAGAAGGTTGTCAATCAATTAAAAATAGTTGGCTATCCCGACGTTGGATTGTGGTGAACAACGGCAATCCATGAGGTTGCCACAAGGAGGTTCGATCATGTCTCAGGTCACTTATAAGCCGAAGGATTTTAAGCTGTCGGGGTTGGCGGGAATCTCCGACGAAACCCTCGAAGCGCATTTTTCCCTGTACCAGGGTTATGTGAAGAATACCAACCTGCTGAACGAACAGATTATGGAAATGATCCACTCGGGAAAAGCCTCCGGCAAGGAGCCAACGTATGCCGAGCTTACGAGACGTCTTGGTTTCGAGTATGGCGGAATGGTATTGCACGAGTACTATTTCGAAAATCTCGCGGCCAAAGGCAGGGGGCAGTTATCAAAGGAACTCGGCGCCTATTTTGAGGGAAGCTTTGGCAGTCCCGATAGGTGGAAACAAGCTTTCACGGCCGTGGGTGAAATGAGGGGCGTGGGCTGGGCGATTTTATATCAGGATCCGGCGACCGAACGGCTTTCGAACCACTGGGTAGCGCTCCATCATGACGGCGTGCCATCGGGATTCAAGCCCATTTTGGTCATGGATGTCTGGGAGCACGCTTTTGTACTGGACTATTCGCCCTCGGGACGAAGCAAGTATATCGACGCGTTCTTCGCCAACATCGACTGGGAAGTTGTGAAGGCGCGGTTAAAAAATCCCGCCGCCTGCCGCGCCGTCGCGTAGACATGGAACCAACGGGACGATGCGGAGTTAGGGAATGTCTTGCGCACGCTTTTTTCAATGGATCTGATGAGGCCCCAATTTCCGCAAACAATTGCGTGTCCAGGAGGAACAAAGCATGAAAAAATGCCCTTACTGCGCGGAAGAAATCAACGATGACGCCATAAAATGCAGATACTGCGGATCCAATTTGCAAACGTCGACTTGGGCGGGGAAACGGCTTTATCGATCACGGCGCGACCGCAAACTCGCTGGCATCTGCGCCGGACTTGCCGACTACGTGGGTATCGATCCCGTGCTGATGCGGGTTGCGTGGGTGGTGCTCGCATTCCTGTCGGTTGGCATAGCGATCTTGCTGTATCTGGTACTGATTTTCGTCATTCCCGACGAAGACAACATGCCGCGCGGAAATACCCGCGCGGAGGGTTAGCCTTCTTCCATAAGAATTGGAAGCAACAATGTTAACACTTTTTGAGTACCGCGGCAGATATTTGAAAACGGAAAGGCACAGATCGAGGCTGGTTCAATGATTCATCAACGCTTTAGCATCAAGCGGAGAATCGGCGCACCGGACGCGCGCACGGACGGCATATGAGGACCTTAAATTTCATCGGGAGTTTGCTGCTTTCTCTTGGGATCGCGGGCTGCGCCCTTTCCGGAGGCGGGGTACCCCGTGAAAGCGGCGATGCCCCGCGGACTCCCGATATTCGAAGCGTCGATCCACGACAGGCGCGGCGGCTCTACGATGTCATGACGCCGCTGCTGCGTGGGATGGACCATCCGAAAAGCCCGCGGGAAGTTCGTATCGGCGTCATGGACGATCAAGAGATCAATGCCGCCAATGCGGGCGGAGGCCGGTTTTATGTGACTCGGGGATTGTTGGAACGAGCCAACGACCGGCAGTTGCGGGGGATCTTGGCGCATGAGATTGCCCACGACGACCTGGGTCATGTCGCGCGGCTGCAATTGCTGGGAGCGGGATTGAATATCGGCGTCGTGCTGCTCGACGAGCTGCTTCCCGGTAGCCGGGTCGTGACGCCCATCGCGGGGGAATTGATAGCGCGGGGCTACAGCCGTCGCGAAGAATACGCCGCAGACCGCCATGGGGTAAAAATCCTGCAGCGCGCCGGATTCTCGAAGCAAATCATGATCGATGCCCTTGTGTGGGTGAACCGAGCTTCGGGAGGCGGAGGGGGAGGATTTCTATCTACCCATCCCGACATTGACGAGCGCGTTGATGAATTGAGGCGGATGCGTTGAGGAGGAATTGCAGTCATGTTTGCGTCGGGAAATTATTATGAACCGGTTCGGCTTTATCTCATCTATACCCATAGTCTTCACACTGACAGTAACTGTCTTCAGCTCGGGCTGTGAGAGCATAACCCTGGTCGGCAGACCGACATTGCCGCCGGGAGCCGAAATGGCAGAGACCGAACTTGTTGGTCAAGTCGACGGTCTGGATCTCGGCGAACGAATCATTTTCATAGCGACTCGTACCGGCGAACGGCGAAGGATTAGGTATGACGCCGGAACCCCAGTTCTCATTGCGGGCCGGGAATTTCCGATAACCGGCCTGCGCGTCGGCGACAGGGTGACGCTGCAGTTATTCACGGACGAGTGCGAAAATACACATACCGACTTGGTGCGCGTCCGCTCGATTTCTCACACGACGGCCGGAGTTTTGGAAGGAAGAGTCGAGGCAACCAGACCGGACCTGGGCTTTTTTGAAATCCGCCCTCCGACCGGGGAGCTTTAGAGGATCTATCTGCCCTACAACCCCACTCCAAGTTTGAACGAAACATTTCTCCGCACGCGGACCGGGGATTTCGTACGGGTTGAAGGAAACTACCTCGGCGATGGCCGCTTCGAGCTCGATGCTTTTCTTTGAGGGTAAAGAGTAACCATGGCACGCATCTCGATATCGATCGCGAGCGACCACCCACTCCGGTGGCGAAGATATTGATCCCGATAATTCTTCGGCTTCCCAGTAACATGCGTCAGGGGTCGAGCCAGACCACTAATTACGGCCGAACGAACGCTACGACACGCCAATCAGCCCGCCCATCTAAAGATTATAATTGCAGGTCTTCAGGTTGGCTCCAAATGATTATCGCCGAGGGCCTTTTTTTCACCTGACGAGGATTCTTCGCGCAGCATCCAATGTTGCCGCTGCTGCAAAAACAAGCTAACGTACTGATTTTACGAGTGGAGAAGGAAGGTGCCCGGTGGTGCCGCTGGTCTTCAAAACCAGTCTGGGGGTCGTAAGGTCCCCGGAGGGTTCGACTCCCTCCCTTCTCCGCCAAGAGACCGCTCTTTAGGAACACGAGAATTCATTTTCCGACGGCACTGTATGTACATCGATGGGCGGGATTCTCGCCGCCAAACTGTTAAAGCGCGCAAATAATCCATCGTCCGGTCCTCAGCTTTGAGCGAGGAGCAAGCCGGTATTTTTCGGAAAATGCCGAACAGACCGCGCTGAGCTTCGTGAGATTCAAGCGGGTGGTAAACTGCCGTCGGATCGCAGTTTGATCCTGGAGTTCTTTTCCCTGGGCGTGCAAAATTAGATGGTTTAGTTGGCGGTATGCTCTTCGCGAATGCCCAATTTTTCCAACTTGCGGTACAGAGATGACCGGCTCAATCCCAGTAACTGCGCGGCGCGGGTGCGGTCGCCGTTGGCTTCCCGCAGGACATTTTCGATGTGACTCCTCTCGTAGGACTCCAGGGCGATGCGAAGATTATTCGCGCCTTCCGTTTCCTCTACCCGATCCTCCGCCGCTTCTCGGGGCAAGTGATCCGAGGTCACCCACTCCCCATCGCCCAAAATCATCGCCCGTTCCAAGACGTTATCCAGTTCGCGCACGTTGCCCTTCCACGGCAGAGACATCAAGAGTTTCATGGCCGCGTTATCGACCCCTTTGTAATTTTTCTTCATGGCTCGATTATGCCGGCGGATCAAATGTTCAACCAGTGCGGGAATATCGTCTCTTCTTTCCCTCAAGGGCGGCACGTCGATGTTGATCACGTTGAGGCGGTAAAACAGATCCTCGCGAAACCGGCCTTCTTCCACTTCCCTCTTCAATTCGCGGTTGGTGGCAGCGATGATTCTCACGTCGAGTTGAACGGGGTTCTCGGATCCCAGCGGCATGACTTCTTTCGCTTCGATCACACGCAGGAGTTTCGGCTGTAACGTGAGTGGCAGCTCGCCGATCTCATCGAGAAAGATAGTGCCCCCCTGGGCTCGTTGGAACATTCCGGTCTGCGCGGCCACGGCTCCGGTGAAAGATCCTTTGGCATGTCCGAATAATTGGCTTTCCAGGAGCGTCTCGGGTATCGCGCTGCAATTGATCGGTAAGAACACTTTGTCTTTTGCCGCGCTCTGAAGATGCAATGCGCGCGCAACCACTTCCTTGCCCACACCGCTCTCTCCGGTGATAAGCACGGTGGAGTTCGTCGAAGCGACTTTGGATATCAGGGCGAGAATATTCTTAATGGACCGGCCCTGTCCCACCAAGCCAAGATCTTTCGACGCCTGATTGGCCTCTCTGCGGAACAGGTCGACTTCCCAGGCAAGGGTTTTCAATTCCAAAAAACGCCTGATTTTTTGGATGACGTCAGTGAGCACCACCGGCTTGAGAATATAGTCGTGGGCCCCCATTCGGAACGCGTTTACGGCGGTTTCCACCGTAGCAAATGCCGTCATCAAGATAACTACGGTCTTGGGCGACGCCTTGCGCGATTCCTCCAAGACGGCGAGCCCATCGGCACCGGGCATTTTCAGATCGGTCAGGATAAGGTCAAAATCAAATTCTCTAATCGCATCTATAGCGCTGAGACCATCGCAAGCCTGGCGCACGTTGAATCCTTCTTCCTGAAGGACCATTGCGATATTTTGCCTCGGGATGGAATCATCGTCGACTATTAAGATTGTCGCGCTCATCGTTCTCTATTATGTCAAATTTTTTTAGGCGCTAAAGATACTTGCCCTTTGTGCCGGAGATCATGCGCGCCTCATTCGCTCGCGCCATGAGCCGTGTGGAGGCCCGTGAATCCGGCAGTTGATTCTACTATTATTCGAGCCGAGCGTTGAAGCTCCGGCATCAGGCGGAATTCTTGACGCCCGGTCCCGTGGGAGCGATAAACTTTTACCTTCTTTCGTTGCTTTCCATGAGCTTGTTTAATGGAGTCGTTAGTTTGTTGATTCTTCGTTTAACAGCTGCCAGCTGATGCAGTCAAGCTTCACCTACATGTTTGAATTAATAGAGAGTACCATCGCACTCACTCAAATTTGGCTTCATGGGATTTTTATCGAGCCGGCTGGATGAACCAGCTCAGCGAGAGTTTCATTTATCATCGTCCTGACAGTTACGGCTGCGTCACCGGTTCGGCGCAGAAAACAATATTGAATTTCGCACTACAAAAAACTCGAACCTTGCCGATTCCCGTGTTACGGATTATTTTTTCGGCGGTTCATTCGCTGAGACGGCAAAGACTTAACTTGATCGCAATTCCTATTCTTCTCGCCCGCGCCGAAATCTTTCCATCGATGCCGCTTTTGGATTTCCGTTTCGACGTAAAATCCCTCCAAGACGACGTCTGTGAATCATGCGCAAGGGCCTGTATGAAGCTTCAACTTGATGAGGAGACGGTTCGGAATTGCAAGCAGGTCTGGCCCGTCCGCGCCAGAGCCTTAATCCCGTGCGAATATATGTCGGCGCCAAGTCGAGAATTTCGCAAACATTTAGAAACGAAAACGGCCACCGCCAGTCATCGCTAAAAATCCATTCTTCCGCTTCCCGGTACGCGCTTGCCGAACGGCCTCTTTTGGCAAAGGCAAACTTTTGATAGCTCTGAATCGCGTCGCGCAACATCGCCTGGACCAGTTCCAGCTCTGCCGTCGATCCACTCCTGGGAGTTTCCCGCGGCCAAGCATAACCAGGCTGGAAACCCGCTCGTGGTGACTGGGATTGCCCGGCGTCAAAACCAAAATTAACGTCCCCAAAGCTGAATCGGGCTGAACGAAATTTGCTTTCGCGTCGATTGGCTGCCGATCCCCGGTACCTTTTTTGTTCTCGGGCCACACTACACCTCCGTATCACCCGGATGCGCTAGTCACCCCCCGGATGAGCAACGCCCATGCCAGTCCGTCGTCACCAGAGTCACCCGTCGCGTGCTT
>JBFJNS010000182.1:0-6026 GCA_041618055.1 Binatia bacterium | reverse complement strand
CGTCGGGTTGTGCGATGACATTGGCTGGCGCTCGGTCCGCTCTGTGTTCACCAGCATCCGCAATCCAAAGTTGACGGTAACACCGCTCTTGCGTAGGGGTGGGTGGGTTAGTAAGATCGAGTTCAACCAGTTTTGAGGACAGGAGGTGTGCGTATGAAATTCGCGTCTTTTGTCATCACCATGGTTTTGAGTCTTGTGCTGATTCGGACTGACGCTCCAGCGGATCTCCCCGAACCCAAAGAGACCACCCCGACGAACTCCGATATTGAAGCAGGGCGAAAGGCCATTGATGCGAAGGATTACAGGTCCGCTGTAGGCCATTTAACCAAGGCCGTTAAAGCATCGCCTGAAGATGCGGATGCTCATAGTATGCTCGGGTACAGTTACCGCAAGCTCGGGATGTTGGACAAGTCGATGGAGCACTATCAAAAGGCTTTAAAGATCGACCCCAACCATCGCAGCGCCCTCGAATATCTCGGCGAACTCTACCTTGACATGAATCAACCCGGCAATGCGGAAAGACAATTGGCGGCTTTGAAAAAAGCCTGCCCGTGGATTGGAAAATGCGACGAGTACGAAGATCTGAAGCGAGCCATCGATAAGTACCAGGCGAAAAAGTAAAGCTTCGAAACGCGGGGCGGCGATGTTTACCAGCCCGGCGCTCTGTGCGGAGTTGTTCCTGTGGCGCAAGCGATTAAAGCGAGAATAGGTTTTGTGAGCGGCGGCGCTAGTACCATGCCGCATTACAACAGCTTCCTGCCAATTGTTCCGGGGGAGGTCCGGCTGGACTTTCAAGGATTGGAGCTTTACAGCGATTCGCTCTATCAAATCGCAGACAAGAAAGAGACCATCCTCCGCCGAGTCGCTGAGTTTGTTGCAAGGCGGCAATGGGACGGCGTCATCCTGACCGCCGCACCGACAGAAGTTCTCAATCCGGGGCTCTACGATGATCTGAAAGCGGCGCTTTCCGTTCCTTTCACTACGGCGCTGCATGCCTGTGTTGCGGCATTGAATGTCTACTTGGCGAAGCATGTGCTTTTGCTGACCCCCTTCGATGAACGTTTGAACTCTCTGATCTGCCAATATCTGGATAACGCCGGTGTGTCGGCTGTGGCACCCCACCCCTTTCAGGAGCTTGGCGTCCCGAAACGCATGAGTCCTGAAGAAGTGTTCGAGCTGACGAAGAAATCGCTAGACAGCGTCGGGGAGGTCGACGCCATCTATTTTCAGGGCGCAGTGCTGGATCCGATCAAGGTTCTGGATAAGATCGAGAGGGATCTCAAAATAACCGTGATCGCAAGTAATCCGGCGATGTTTTGGTACCTGTTGTCCCAGTTAGGTCTCAGTTACCCGATGCCGGGTTACGGTCGTCTTTTGCGCGAGTGGCCGAAGGCTCGGTCATGACCCATTGTGCTCGACCGCAGGTCCCGCGCGCTGCGACAAAGGACTCGTTCTTCCGGTTCCGCTAGTCTCGCGACGGCAAGGCTTGTGACAGCCAATTCCGCACGACTTCAGAAACCCGCTCTTCCGCTCCGACGTAGAAGTGGTCGCAGTTCGGCACAATGACCACATCGCAAGGCCCGGAACATTTCTCTTTGAAGGCCTCGGCCGGATAGTTCTCCGGCGGTTCCTGATCGCCGCGAATGAATAAAACCGGGCACCGGATACGGCTGGCGTTTTCCACCAGATCGGGAACGTTGATAAGCCGGTCCATGAAGGTACGCGCCGAAATGACATACCACCAGGTCGGGATCAACATGAGCTGGCGCGGCGTGCCCGCCGCGAGCAAGGCCTGAGCCTCCTTGATCGACGCTTCGGTTTTTTCGTTGAGTGTATAGCGGCTCGCGGACTTTGGGTTTGTCAGCCTATTTCCCCCGGCATGCGCCGACAACAAGACGAGACCCTGTGTTTCCGGATGGCGAGCCGCATGTTCGCTGGCGAGGACGCCGCCATTGCTGTGGCCAATAACGATGTAGGTGCTAAAGTCGCGATCGGCCAGGAAGCTTGCGGCGATCTCGTTGTCCTCGATGCCTTCGGCCACCGTTTGATAGGCGCCGCCGACAGTCTCACGGCTGTCGAAAGTGCTCACTGAATCATGCCCTCGGCGATTAAAAGCCAGAAACGCATAACCGAGGGAAGTAATGGACGGCGCGAGGAAACGGGCAGCCCCTACGTAAAAATTCATTTGATTCCCGTGGCAGTACATGACGGCTCCCTTGATCGGTCCATCGGGGATGTAGTAGGCGCCATCGAGAGGATGAGTCGGGGTTGAAATGGTTACTAATTCCGTGCGCATGTTCAACTCCTCAATAGTGTGGTAACGGGGACCATGCGAGAATAGCTCGGATCCGAATGCCGACACAATAAGGCTCCCATGCGGTCAAGCAAGAAAAGAAGAAATCCATCAGCCGGGAGGAATGTATGACTGCCCATAGAAAGCTGAAACTGGTCGTGTGAGTGGCGCAAGAGGTATGGGGCGAATTGTGAGGAACAAAATGCTGCGGCTTTGCAGCCGTCGATGCAACCCTACGGGCGTTGCTTAAGCGCAGGGCTCTGATATAAATTTTATCTCAATAAAGGAGGCGGCCGTATGAGGAAATTCGTGAGAACTTTCGCTCCAGTGGTGGCTTTGTTTTGGCTCCTTACAGGTTGTGAAGCACTGACGGGAAGAACGATCGGTCGGAGTATCGACGACGCGAACATAACAACCGCGGTGAATGCCCAGTTGGTTCGCGATAAGGCGTCCAACTTTACCCGGATTGACGTCGATACCAATAATGGAATTGTCACGTTGAACGGTACGGTTGTTTCCGCTGAGCAAAGGGCCCGCGCCGAGGAAATTACCCGCAAGGTGGGCGGGGTCAAAGGCGTGATCAATAATCTCCAGATCCAGCGCTAACCAGGCCCGTCGATACGATACAGCGATACGCTTTGCGAGCCCCGCATCGGCAAGAAGTCGACATTTTTCCCCATCTTGTGCGCGCCGCCGGCGTGCGCCGGGGTTTGCCGCACGGCCATGGGTAGCCCGGTCCGGCTTTCACGGGGCTCAAAAATTTATCATATCAGCCTGCCGGAGCAAAAACACTGGGGGCTGATGGTTCAAGAGGGTTTGGGCCTATTCCACCCGAATTCCGCGGCAGAAGGGTACTTGAAGAGCCTGGTGGAAGCCTTTGTTGCGAAGACAATGAGTCTCTACCCCTAAGTGGACTTCGATCGCCGGTGCATGGGAAGCAATCTCAGGGCGACGGCGATGGCTTGCCAAGTTGCAGCAAAAACTTTGAAACGGCGCGCTTGGGTGTATTCGCCACTTCAGAATTTCCCCAGGCTGGGCCCATAGCGTACCTGTGACTGCAGAATTCGGTTTCAACCGGGTCGAACCGTTTTGAACTTCACTTAGCGACTCCAGTCTCGCCCCTCGCAGAGCGATGACGGCGACGTCAACTGCGAATTTCAGAGTGTTCCGCATGAAATGATCAACCCGGCGCGGATTGATTCTCTTTTACGATTGGTTTATTCGGCAAGCCGTTGTAAAGGTGGGAAGATTCATGACTCGCGAAGAACTGGAAAGAGGTGCCCCCCATCTTTGGAGAGGGACACGAGCGCGGTAAACGATTCGCCTGACAGAGTGGAAACACAGACTTCACCTAGGAGCTTCATCAGCCAACTCGGCCCGGTTGGGTTTTTGGTCGGCATTTTCCTGTTGAACTTTGTGTCGAGAATCATCCTCTCGCCGCTTCTCCCTACGATTGAAGGCGAGCTGAGCATAAGCCACAGCCAGGCCGGATTCTTGTTTTTTCTAATCTCGCTGGGTTACTTGGCCGGACTACTGGGCTCCGGGTTCATCGCGGCGCGATGGACGCATCGGATCATGATTATCATTTCGGCTACGGGGGTGGGGATTTCGCTCTTGATTGCAGCGATGGTGAGCCACCTGGCGGCGTTTCGCTTCGGTCTTTTTGGTGTCGGTTTTGCCTCCGGTCTCTACATCCCTTCAGCCGTAGCGACGATCACGGCTCTTGTCGAACCTCGCCACTGGGGTAAGACGCTTGCCATCCACGAGCTGGCGCCGAACGTGGCTTTTTTTACGGCGCCGTTCCTGGCCGAGATGTTTCTGCGCTGGGCAACCTGGCGCGCAGCTTTGGCCTGCCTCGGCGCAACCTCTATCGTGGCGGCGGTCGCATTCGCCAAGTGGGGCAGGGGGGGTGGATTCCCCGGCGAGTCGCCGACGTCGACCGCTTTTCGATTGCTTTTGGTCACACCTTCGTTTTGGCTCATGGTGCTGCTCTTTGCTTTGGGAATTACGTCAACCATTGGAGTGTACGCGATGTTGCCGCTATACCTTGTGAGCGAGCGGCGGATTGAGCCAAGTTGGGCGAACACAGTGGTGGCGCTATCGCGGGCGCACGGGCCAATTCTTGGGGTCTTCGGGGGCTGGGTGGCCGATCAGTTGGGAACAAAACGCACAATCGTTCTGAGCCTGTCTTTTACGGGAGTCGTGACGCTCCTCCTCGGGCCCACCTCCACGGGATGGATGCCGGCTGTTGTTTTCTTTCAACCCCTGTTGGCCGTCTGGTTCTTTCCTGCCGGTTTTGCCGCCCTGGCGCAAATTACGTCGGCTTCGGCCCGCAATCTCGCGGTGGCCTTCACGGTTCCTTTGGGCTTCGTCGCGGGAGCCGGGGCCATTCCGACCTTTATTGGCTTCATGGGGGATGCCGGCTCGTTTTCGCGGGGATTTCTGGTTACGGGACTGCTGATCCTTGCGGGCGGGGGATTGGCGTTATTGCTGCGATTGCCGTCGAACGACCACAAGTCGAATTGACTTGGCGGTTGTAATCGGGAGGCGCGTTGTTTTATAAGATCGACCTATGATGACGCTTGAAGATTTCGCCGAGAAAATCCGGGAAAGTTGCGAGATTGTCGTCTTTACCGGCGCGGGCATCAGCACGGAATCCGGCATCCCGGATTTCCGTAGCTCCGGCGGTATTTGGACCCGCTATCGGCCCATCACTTTTCAAGAGTATGTCGGCAGCGAACAATCCAGGCTCGAATCCTGGAAAAGAAGATTGGAAACCTACGAGGATCACAAGAATGCGAAGCCCAATGTCGGGCATTTCTTTGTTCAGTCACTGGATGAAAAAGGCAAACTGATTGGACTGATCACGCAGAACGTTGACGGGCTGCACAGCAAAGCAGGGCTGCGAGAAGAAAAGATTGTCGAACTTCACGGGACGAATCGGAAAATCGTCTGTTTGAGCTGTAACAAATACTTCGATCCGGACGACATCATCAAGCGGCTGGTTGGGAATTTCTCATCCCCGAGGTGTGACGAGTGCAATGGCATACTCAAAGCGGCGACGGTTTCCTTTGGACAGGCCATGCCCGAGGATGCCATGCGGCGAGCCCAGGAATGGACGGATCGGGCGAGAATTTTCATCGTCTTGGGATCTTCCTTGCAGGTGCAGCCCGCCGCGACCTTTCCGGTGATGGCGAAGCGCAACGGGGCGTTGCTGGCCATTATCAATCGCGAGGCGACACCGCTCGATGAATATGCGGATTTTGTCTACCAAGGGGCCATCGGGGAGTTCTGTCAAAAGTTCAATACGCTGATTGCTGACGGATGATTCGAGCGCGGCGCTCTTCTCATTTGTGCTTGCAACGCATCAAGGGCGACGAGAGTCGGCCAAACAAGCGCCGTGGCTGCTTTCGGCGTTGTCTATTTGTGTCGATCGCATTTCCCGAAAAGGTGGTGTGGGCGATGCCGAGATCGTCACGGCCCGAGAAGATGCCCGCGCAGGGATTCGCCGCACAGGCGCCCAAGCCTTAAGGTTTCTGCGGGGATGGTGATCGCTGGTAGATGATCCCGTCTTGGTAAATTTGCCGCCATCGTTCCTGAAGCCACGGAACGGAGATGAGGGGGAGAATTGATTTTCCCTTCAGCGGGCCTTCGATTGCCTCGCCGCTGAAGCGGTCCCAGAGAGTTCCAGTGGCTTCATCGCGCATGAGGAGCTTGCCCGAGGCCTTTGCCT
>JBFJNS010000181.1:0-6042 GCA_041618055.1 Binatia bacterium | reverse complement strand
GTTTTGCCGGCACCGTTCGGTCCCAGGAGCCCAAAACATGTCTGCCCCGGGACATCCAGGTCTAAACCATCGACCGCCATTCGCACTCCGAAACGTTTGCATACGCCTCTTGCGGAGACTACAGTCGAGCCAGCCGATGATTCCGGTGTTTTCAATATTCTCCCCAATTCATCCTTGCTGTTGCCAGCGGCTTGGAGGAAATCTGACTTATCTTGCTTGTGACTGCAAGGCAGGGCCAAAGTCAATGCCCCTGAATTTGACAAGACAAGTCAGTCTTGAGACGGCCCGACGAGCGGTCGAATCCCGACGACACTAAAGAACAGATCTCGAAGAGAAACCGCTTGCGCGCCCCTCACCTCGCGAAAGCTGCGAGATAAGATTGCGTACACGAACAGCCGGGAGAAACAGGACAGGACGAATAGACCTAGGAGGCGAAAACCGAAAAGCGGCGTCAGCCGGGACGCAAGGATTCCACCCAACGCCGACCCCAGAAACACCGCCACTCCGTTAATGACATTAAAGTAGGCAATGCAGCGGACGCGCTTTTGCGGCGTGACGGCGTCATAAATAAAATTGCCGCTTGCAAGCGTCACGCCGCTCCAGGCAAAGCCGGCCCACATTTGCACCAGCGCCAGGTAGAGGGGATGGTGCGACAAGAGCCACAACCCGGGAATGATCGCAGCAAAAAAGGAGCTCAGTCTGAGAACCCTGACATTACCGAATTGATCGGCGTGTTTTCCCCAGAGAGGCAGGGAAACGAAGGACACGAGCGCCGCGCAGACATGGAGCGCCATGTAGGTCAAATAGCTAAATTGGAGATCCCGAAGCATAAAGACGGCAAAAAATGGAGCCGCGAGGAAACTCGCGAAGTTCAGCGACGCCGCGAAAATCACGAATTTGAGAAAGTTGCTCTCTCGAAAGCGCGCCAGAAACATGAAAAAAGTAAAGTCCGCCGCGGAATCTTTCTTGTGGGGCGGCTCATCCATTCGCCTGATATAAAATGCGGAAACATAGCGGGCCAGCGCCGCCAGCGAGAACAAGGCGAAAAAACCGCCCCTGTGTGAAACATCCCGAAAAAGGTAAAGTAATAGCCCGGCCGCAATGACGCTCCCCAGCGTGACCACACCCAACACGCCGCTGCGCCAGCCGAAGTACTGTCCCCTCTTGGCGGCGGGTATGTAGTCGCTCATCAGGCTGCCCCATGCAGGTCCCGCTAACCCAGCGCACAGAGCCGCGAGCGTGACTAACGCAAGAAAGAACTCGACACGATAAGAAACTTGAACCCAAGCAAGCAGGCCGATGCAGAGAATCAGCGATGCCTGGAAAACCACTAGGCGAATCAGCAGTTTTAACCGGCCGCCAACCCAATAAATGACCCTCACGGCAAAGAACTGGGACAGAGAAGAAAGGAGGCTCGGAAGAGCGCTGACCAGCCCCACGTGCAAGACGGTCGCTCCCAGAAAGAGCGCCATGGGAGTCGTATAATGATCCGTCACACCGCCCATGAGAGCGGCAAAAATCCCGTCCTTGAACGACGAGCGGAGGCTATGGCGGACATCGATGTTCTTGCGTCTCATGCTGGATTGGAAAACGGTAAAGGATGAAGGATTAGGGCGTGCATTGGCAAAATGAAGGCTTACCGCGATCGCTTTAACGCACTCAACAGTGAGCACTCCAGCCCGCAGGGCATCGTAAGCTAGACGGACACTTGACTCCGGATAAGCTGAACAATCTCGCCGGGACTCAAACGCGCATCTATTTCCAAAGCCTCCTGCGGTTCTTCCAGAGTATCAAATTGACTCTGCACGAGCGCCGGATCCATGAAATGACCACGGCGACTCCTCGATCGATGTCGAATCAATTCAATGTCTGCCTTTAGATACACGAAAACGACTTGGGGGCTGACCTGAAGGATCTGTCGGTACGACCGCTTTAATGCCGAGCAAGCAATCACGGCATTTTTGCTCTGGTCGAGGTTTGAGCGGATGGTCTCGCGTATGGCGCGCAGCCACGGTTCCCGATCCGCGTCGGTTAAGGGAACCCCATGTTTCATTTTTTCAACGCCTTCCGGAGAATGAAAATCGTCACCGTCGAAAAACTCCCAGCGCAGCTCCTGTGCCAGGTGCTTCCCGACCGTTGTTTTGCCTGAAGCCGCAACGCCTATCAGCACGATCACCATTGAATTTCCAGATTAAATCCGTGACTATGGCCGAGCAGGAACGCCGGAGCAATGCCGAGAAAATTGCCCAGCGCGGGCAGAGCTCTTGCCTCTGGAATCATTCTGTTTTAACAGTTACGAAGAAAATTGAATCCAGGATGGCTCAACTTTCACACGGACCACCGGCATTGAAACATTTCAACCATCTCGACTCAAGACCAATCCAGCGGCTAACATGATCACCACCGTCATTTTTGATCTGGACGGCTTGATCGCCGATACCGAACCCCTGCATTGCCGCGCATATCAAGAAGTATTGCAGTCGGAGGGCGCCACCTTAACGGAGGCTGACTACATCGAGCATTGGGTTCGCTCAGGCAAGGGCATCGGAGACTGGTTGGCACGCCACGGCCTAGACTTAGATCCACTGGCGCTCCGCCTGACGAAATCCGCACGGTACTTAGAGCTTCTGGCGTCATCGCTGCGACCGATGGATGGAGCCCTACAACTGCTGGAAAGACTGCATGGGAATAAGACACTCGCTCTGGCTTCGTCTTCATACAGAGATGCAGTCGAGGGTGTCCTGGCGGGTCTTAACATTGCCCATTATTTCACAGCGGTGGTGAGCGGGTTAGACGTCCCGCGGGTCAAGCCCGCCCCGGATATTTTTCTGGCCGCCGCGAGTCAAGTCGGCGCCGTGCCTTCGGAGTGCGTGGTCTTGGAAGACGCGGAAAAGGGCGTCATCGCCGCGTATCACGCCGGGATGCGTTGTATCGCGGTGCCGACCCGTTACACGCGCAACCATGATTTTTCAAAGGCATCTCGTGTCTGCTCTTCCCTCAACGACATCACGCTGGAATTATTAGAAGCCGTGGGCTCCTGAGTCCCCGCGCATTGAACCGAATCCCGCAGTTGCAGATACGCTATGTTCCGGGCCTGGGGAATGTCTGGAGTGGCGAAGACACCCGAGCGCACAGTTTCAAAGTCTTTGCTGTGACTTGGCAAGGCATCGCCCGCGCTGTAAGATCGTTTCTCCATGCACCCGCCATCGAATTCCACTTAGAGGTAGAGACTTATTGTCTTAGCAACGAAAGGGCTCCCATAGGCTCCTCGAGTAGCCGTATCTACTGCGGAATTCGGGTTGAATCTCGCTTGGTTTGCAGCGCTTCCCTCTGGGAAACCCCGGCGGGGACCTCAGCGGCGAACCGAGACCACCGCTGCGTCTGACCCCGAAGAACGCACTTCGGGATGACATTTGAGGCAGGCGCCCGACAATTCCGCCAATCCCCACCGCAGAAGAAATTTATTTTTGCTCGCATGCACGATATGGCAGGTGGTACAGCCGACCACATCATCCGAGGGGTCCGGAGTTCCTTTCACATCCATGAGCGGCGGCAATTGAGTTCTATCCAAAATTCTGCCGGGCTTGTTTACCGGTATTCCAACAGGATGCCGGAGGTAGTGGCGACCGAAAGCTTTAACTACTCCGGCTATGGGATGACAACCCAAACAATGCCGCGTCACTGGGTCGAGAATAACTCCCTCGCTTCTCATCCGGGATGACTGCTCGCCCGCTCTGAGAAACTTGGGCTCAGCCGAAGAATGGGGCGTATGACAGCTCAAGCAATCCAGACGAGAAAAAGATGGCCCACCCAGTGGTGCAATCCGTACTGCTTGAGGGCCTCCTACCGTGTGAACCGAGGAAGCGTCTTGCGTAGGAGATGCACCATCATCCGAGAACCGCAAAATATCGGCATGGCACTCGATACAAGGCCTCTTTTTAGGCGGCTCGACAAGTGTAGCGTCTGCCAGTGGATTCGCTCCCGGATAATGACAGCCCGCACAGACCGCATGCGCGCTTTGATCGCCTGGATTTTGCAATTCCTCAGTACTTAGCACCATCGCGGGGAGGAGACTCGCCAGAGCCAACAGTAAGGCAACAACAATGAAGCAGATCTTGCGTAAACCGTGACGCACAAGAGCGAAAAACAAACTCGGACTTTTTTTCGGCACTGCCAAAGCCTATTTCTCCGCGCCGCGCAAAGTCACACCCGAACTTTGCAGTCAATGAAATCGAGACAATTTGTGCTAACCCGAACCATAACGCCCGGTGTGGCGATCCAATTGGCGGAGCTTGCCTTCGTTGGCAGCAGGCGAAACCTCATCATCCTGGCGATGCTGCCCAAATGGGAACCTCAGTAAGGCATCTCGCGCCTGTCCTCCATGAAACGCTGTGCAAAATATGTGCTAGCGCTGGAAATTTCACGGAATCCAATGATTTCATGGCACAATCCACGACAGAGCCGAAGGGCACAATGAAGTGGTCGCGTCGTCTAAACAGACACCTTTTGATCATTATGGACGGATTCTGTCGCTTTCAGCATATGGCCTTGACTGGGCTAAGGCTGCGTCAATCAGTCCGTTTATACTTGTAAGGAACCCACTGAATCGCACCGCTTTTGCTTTGCGCTGTAGGACGCCCAAGCCTATTAGTTGGCGCTGCACTCTTTACGGGATCCGCGGAAAAATCATTTCTATATCGCATGCAGAATGATTCTCAGCAGCAGGCTGCTGAAACAGTCATTGACCGTTGCGGTTTACCATTTGGCTGTCTGCTCACTGGACCCAAATTCCGGGGGTGTATTATTTCGTTATTCCCAGCAATGTTTCGGCCCAAACGAAGAGCGAAGGGTTAGCTCAGACAGACCTCTTTGTACAAATCGCGAGTCAATGGGTTGCCAAAATGTTTCCAAGAACTACCAAAACGGGCTCAGGCTTCCAGGCACACAACTTGCTCCCTTCTTGGAGTCAAACCATTCCACACTCTGGAGTCTTGCCCCCTCGGTTTAACACTGGCTTCGCACTAAGTGAGGGCTAAGTTTATGGACGAAAGAATGCTAGATGGCACAGGCGAGGCGTTTCACTCATCCGATGAGAAAGACCGGCGGTGCACCAATAGGTTGACCTTTCGCGCAACTGTATGCGCCACCGTCATACTAGGATTGTTTGTCTGGTGGTGGCCGTTACCGGCTATTTCCAACGACGACCTCTTCCTCTCTCACGAGTTCGTCACATATAAGAACGAGAGCATATCGCTGGCTTTCAACAACGTACGCGCGGGTGACGCGGCGTTTTTGATGCTTAGTAAAACCGGCGTTGCGATCACTTTACCGACTTCCACGCACAACAAGACCGTCAATCTCACTTTGCAGAACGCAAAAATGGACGAGGCCGTGCACACTCTCTTGGCTTCCCTTGAACTCAAAAATTCTTTTTTTGTTTATGACCTCGCCGGGCGCCTGACGACCGTCGTCGCCCTGGAGAAAAACATAAGCCTAACTCCGCCGGAAACCCTGTCGCCCAAAGAAGAAGAGAACGTTGTGAAATTTGAGGAACTTTCGGCACCGGAAAAAGAGGCTTTAGTGCGCGATTTTCGCCTTTGGTCCAAACTTTCCGCAGAAGACCGTGAGTCCATACATGCACGCTTAAGAACCATCCCCCCGTCACGAGATCGGGACCAACTGATCGATGAGTATGTACGCCTGGTCTTGGGCGTGTCTCCAGGAAAACCAGAAAATACGCAATAAGAGCTTACCACGCTAACATTTCCCACCGCATATCATCTGCCCTTCAACAAGAAGCTAAACCAGGCGCCGTGCCACGATTACATCTCCGTCTGTACTATAAAGGCAAGGATCTTCCGTCGCAGACAACTTCCGCATCGCTTCGCGGCCCCAGCTCACCTCATCGACGCAGCACGCAGCGCGAACGGTTTTTTGAAATGAAGGCGCGGTCGCAGTTTTGACCATCAGTAACCGGCTCTTTCATTGTTCCTGGTGCCGCGATTGTCTTCAGTCGCGCCTACGCGCATATCTCTTTGCAAG